>JBILLP010000027.1:0-12863 GCA_044376025.1 Bradymonadia bacterium | reverse complement strand
GCTGTTGATCTCCTGCGGCGACGGCGTCTGCAGGAACGGCGAGTGCCTGCTGCCCGTCTGCGATCCCGGCACCTCGTTCTGCTCCGGCAGCGAGCTCCGCACCTGCAGCGCCGATGGCACCTCATCGACACTCGTCCGCACCTGCGAAGGGGGCTGCAGCGGCGGCGCCTGCATCACCGACCCCTGCGCCACCGACTCCTCGGTCGGCTGCGAGTACTATGGGCTCGATCTCCGCAACCTCCTCGACGCCGACGTCGCCGCCTCGTCGCTGTCGATCACCGCACAGGGCCTGCCCGCGAGCGTATCGGTCTACGACGGCACCACGCTCGTCAGCTCCTTCTCGCTGACCGCCACCGGCACCCAGGTCGTGGTCATGCCCCAGGGCTCCATCGCCGGCAGCGCGATCCTGCCGGCCTGGCGCGTCGTCTCCAACACCCCGGTTGTCGTGGTCCAGCGCAACCCCGACACCCTCACCGACTACAGCGTCGACTACTCGCTGCTGCTCGCCGTCGGCTCGCTCGGCACCGAGTACGTGGTCCCGGGCTGGCCGGCGGTCGACACCGAGCTTGGCTCCGACATCGCGATCGTCGCGACCGCACCCGGCACGACCCGCGTCACGGTGCGGCCCACGACCTCGACCGCATCGGGCATCGGCGTCGCCTCGATCGCCGCGGGTGGCTCGGCGAGCTTCGACGTGGCGCGGGGCAGCACGCTCTACCTCGCGGCATCGACCGTTGGCGGAGACCTCTCGGGCACCGTCGTCACCGCGACCGCACCGATCGCCGTCTTCGCCTCGACCCGCTGCGCCACCGTCCCCGCTAGCACCGGCTACTGCGACCACCTCGAGGAGCAGGTGCCGCCGGTGTCACGGCTCTCCACCCAGGCCTGGGTACCGAGGTTCGTCGCACGCGGCACCGAGCCCGATGTCGTCCGCGTCTACGCCACGGCGGCGTCGACACGGCTCCGGACCGACCCGGTCGTGCCGGGGATCGACGGGGTCACCATCAGCCGCGGCAACTACGTCGAGGCCAACATCACCCAGCCCATCGTGGTCACCGGCACGGCGCCCATCCTCGTCGCCCACTACATGGTCGGCTCGACCTACCCGGGCGCCGACAACGGCTGCGACCGCGGGACGGTCTTCGGGGACACCTCTGCCTGCGCGATCCCGCCGGATCCAAGCTGCACCTCCGGCTCAGCCATCGGCGATCCCGCGATGTCGATCCTGCCGCCCGTACCGTCCGCCAACGTCACGCGTACCTTCGCCGTCCCCTCCGGCTACTCGGCGAACCACATCTCCGTCGCGACCGCGGTCGGGGCCACCGTGACGGTCAACGGCACCTCGCAGGTCGCGACGCGCATCGGGGGAGCCTCGAGCACTGTCGGCAGCGCCAGGTTCCCGTTGACCGGCACCACCGCGCGCGTCTCCTCGACGGCGGCCTGGGTGGCAGAGATCCACGGCTACGCCTGCGACGTCTCCTTCGCCCACCCGTCAGGGTTCTGACCGTGGGACTCTTCTCTGCCGTCGATGCGCTGCTCGTGCAGGTCGACAGCCTGATCCTGTACGAGGCCGACGGGTTGATCGTCCTCAACAAGCCGCCCGGGCTCGCCTCGACGGGTCGCTCGCTCGAGGACACCAACTGCGCCCAGTACCTGCTCATGGCACGGGCACGACGCATGGTCTGGGCGATCCACCAGCTCGACGCCGACACCTCGGGGCTCAACCTGTTTGCCAGCCGCCGCACCGTTGTGCCGGCCTACCAGCAGCGCATGGCGACCCCGAACGGTACCAAGATGTACCTCGCGATCTGCCGCGGACTGCCCGACTTCGACGAGCGCATCATCGACGCGCCCATGGGCCCCACCACCGAGTCCGGTGCCTGGCGGTACGGTGTGCACCCGAAGGGCAAGCCCGCTCGGACCCGCGTCGTCGTCCGCGCCCGCGGGCCGCACCACGCCCTCGTCACCGCGGAGCTCTACACCGGCCGCACCCACCAGATCCGGGTCCACATGGCGCACATCGGCCATCCACTCGTCGGCGAGGTCCGCTACCAGGACCCGCCCTCGACCGAGCACCATCGCCACGCACTGCACGCCTGGCGCCTTCGATTCGCCGACGGCCGGCCGCCAGCCTCGTTCGAGGCTCCCGTGCCCGACGACTTCGCCCGGCTGGCGGAGCGCCTGGGCGTCTCCCTCGACCCCGGAGCCCTCCCGTGAGCCACCCAGCACGCGTTGTCCTCCTCGCCGCCGCAGCGATCCTCCTCGCCACGCCAGCGCCCGGGTTCGCAGAGGACCTCGTCACCTCACGCACGATCCGCCCGGTCGGCTGGTCGGCCGACGGTGAGACCTTCGCCTACGAGACCAGCGTGCGCGGCCTCCGCGACGCAGAAACCGTCGAGCCGCGATCCTTCGCCTACAGCCTGCTGCAGCTCCGCGGGCCCGGACCCGACGCCGAAGCCTACCGCTGGGGCGTGCCGACCGGCGATCCGATGCCCGCCTGGGAGGCTGCCGGCAGTGCCGCAGAGGCACGCCTGCGCGTCGACGCGATCCGTGTCGTCGCCGCGACCCCCGACCCGGTCTCCCAACGGGGGCTCCATGCGGCGTGGCTGCAGCGCGAGGTCCACTTCGACGCCCGGTGTGGCGGAGACCCCTGCCGGGCCTGCGGCGTCGAGGGCACCGTGTGGCTGCTCGACCCGGGCCAGCAGCGCGCCGCGACCCTCGCCGCAGGCGACGCCTCGCTCAACGCCTCGCTCCCCGACGCTGCCACCTGTGCGGCGGTCTCGACCCGCTTCTTCTGGGCGCCCGACGCCAGCCGGCTCGCCGCCGTGGTGACCGAGCAGCGGGGCGACGCGACCTTCGAGACGCTCGCGATCTACCGCGTCGAGACCGCGGCGTGGGCGCCGGTCGTCGCTCCACCCCGCAGCATCGATGGCGATGCACGTCGTGCGGCGCTCACCGCCGCGATCGCGGCGCTGCGCACCACCGAGGATCGCGCGGCGACCCTGCTCGCCGCCGCCGTCGCCGCGCTCTTCGCCGGCGACTGGAGCAGCGCGGGCGACTACCTGCAGCTTGCCCGCCAGGCTGGTTCGCACGACGTCGATGGCCCTGCGCTGCTGCTCGCCACGCTCACCGGCAACGACACCCGCAGCAGGCGCGGACGCGCGGCGCCCGACGACTGGGCGACCCTGGCGGCGCAGGTCCGGGGCGCCGCCTCCGCGAGCTCGTTCGACGAGGCTGCCAACGTCTGCTTCTTCGACGCCCAGGCCTGCCAGACGCTCCTGCGTCCCTTCATCGAAGACCCACGGGCGCGCGAGCTCGCTGCCCTTGTGGCCCTTGAGCGCGGTGACCTCGACGCCGCTGACCGCGCTCTCGCCGCAGAGCCTGCCGACCGGCTCGCTGCGGTCTCCACCCTCCGTGCGAGGCTCCTGCTGCTCCGCGGGCAGGCCAGCGAAGCGGAGTCGATGGCCTTCGACACGCTGCGTGATGCCCCCGGGAGCTGCGGGCAGGTCGAACTGCTCGCGGCCGCCGCGGCACGTCGCGGCGCCTGGTCCCGAGCGGTCCCACTCGCCGCCGCCGCCGCGGCCTGCTCCCCCAACGCGGCCCTGGCGCTCCGGACCTGGGCCAGTGCCGCCTGGCAGGAACGCCGCTTCGACGTCGCGGTCACCGCCGCGCGCTCCTGGCTGCTGGTCTCGGGCGACCGGCGCGGAGACCCCCGCCGAACGGCCGAACGAGCAGAGATGCGGTCAATCGTCGACCGTGGCACCTCGACACCCCTGGTGCTCTGGCAGTGGCGATGCGGCGCGAATGGGTCGGCCGACGTCGCCTGTGCCTTCAGGCTCGCGAACCCGGGCGGCTCGGCGACTTCGCCCGCCACGCTCCGGCTCACCTCGCCCTCCGGCAGCACCGTGGCAGAGTTCACCATCCCGTCGATCCCGCCCGACGGGGTCGAGCTTGTCGAGGCGACGCTGACCGGCGCGCTCGACACGGCCGGCTTCGCTGCGGCCCTGTACGCCGACGACACGGGCCGGCCCCGCCTTCGGGTTGACCTGACACCGACGCCGGCCGCTGTCGATGAGCTGCGACAACCCTGACCGCGTCGACACGGTCTACGGCTCCACCGCCTCGGTCAGCAGCATCGCCGCCATCTGCGCCAGGTAGGTCACCTGCAGCTCGTCGATCGCCCGGCTCCGGTCGTTGAGCCCGATCCCCACGAAGTACCACTGCCCGCCCACGTGCCGCAGCAGCCAGGTCATCTGCAGCACGCCCGGCTCCGTACCCCCCTTGTAGCCGACAAACGGCCACGACACCTCGTCGAAGCCGGTCCCCGGGTTCGAGCCCACGATCCGCAGCACCTCGTCGCCCTGGCTCTTCAGCAGCGACATCACCGAGCAGAGGTCCTCCTGCGAGTAGAACCACTCGACCTCGTCGATGAGCCGGGGTCGTGACCAGTCACGACCGGCTCCGTCATCGGGGTTGAGCAGCGAGACCAACTCGTCGAGCGTCCGGCGGCTGGCCTCCGGGCTCCCGCCGATGAACTGCCGCAGGGTTGCCGTATCGGCCACGAGCTTGAGCCCGAAGAACTCGCGCGTCGTCATGAATGGCCTGTTCAGGCCCCCCGCGGCGACCCCCGCAGCCACCTGCTCCGCCTCGACGCGTTCGCGTCCGACGAGGTCGATCAACAGGTCAGCGGCAGTGTTGTCACTGCGCGCAACCATGCGGGTCGCCACCTCTGCGAGCGTCAGCTCGGTTCCCTCAGCGACATCACGGAGCTCGCCGGTCGGAAGGCTCTTCAACGCGTCCCTGACCACGACCCGGTCTGTCCAGGCGCGGCGCCCCGCGGCCACGTCTCCGGCCACCGCAGACAGCACGACGAGCTTCATCGCCGATGCGACCGCCATCGGCGCCGTCGACCGGTGCGCGAACATCGGCTCGCAGCCTGACGAGCCGACACGCGCCACGAGCATCGACGCTCCCGACGCGGCGACATCAAGCCGGTCTGTCACCTGGGACCACTCGCGCGCACGCTCCGGATCGATGTCCGGCGCCAGCGACAGCTCGACCGACCTGATCCGATCGCCGTCGTTGGCATCGGTCGCCAGCGAGAGCCTGAACCAGACGCCGTTCCGGGCTGACAGCCGAACGACGACGCGGTCGGGCTCCTCAGCATCGAGTCCCTCCCACCGCAGCGGCGACGCGGTGTCACGAAGCTGCACCAACGACAGCACCAGGCCCGCGCGCGTCATCGTGGCATCGAGCGCGGCGCCGACATGCTGGTCAAACTCCGCGTCGGGCGCCTGATCGAGCCGCTCGTTGACCAGGTCGATCAGCCAGGCGGCTTGGCCGGCCGGACCCTTCGGTCCTGCGCCCCCATCGGCGCCTGCGTCGGCAACCTGCGGCGCCTCCTCGGGAGTCCCGTCTGCGCCAACGTCGCCATCGGCGTCGAACGCCGCCTCGAGGCCGGCGTCCGGCTCGTTCCCATCACCTGAGGCCGACACGGCACCCGCGTCGCGACCGCACGCCGACAACGCCCACAGCAGCAGCAGGGGGAGCCATCCGCTCCTGCCGAACCTGCTGCCCAACGCTGACCAGCCCTGCCGCATCGCCACCCTGTGCTGCCCACGTCTCCCCGGCAGGCGGGCTACCCGAAGCTGCTGAACCGGTCCATGATCACCCTTCATTCCCGGCGTCGGCGCCTCAGCACGGCGGCGACTGCGAGCAGCGATGGCCAGACGGGTTGGGCGCTACCGACCGCCGAGCAGCCGCCCGAGGGCGAGCCATCGTCCCGATCCGCCCCATCGCCCCCGGTCTGCGCCACCTGCTCGGTCGACGGTGGCGCCGGCGTGGAGTCGGCCCCGGTGCTGCCAGTCTCCGCACGTCCCGCATCCACTCCACCCGCGTCGACACGGCCTGTGTCCGTTCCCCCGCCGTCAACACGGCCGGTGTCGGCAGGGCGGGTGTCGCCATCCGGCGCATCCTGCGGCGCTTCATCGCCCAGGTCGTCGGCGTCGGGCGAGCTCGGCGCGTCGCCCGCGACATCTCCCACGTCGGGCCCGACGCCGTCCCAGCTCGACTCCTCCGACCCGGGCGGGCAGGCTCCCCCCTCGAAACCCTCGACCGGGGACTCCCCGAGCGCGAGCCGCGTCGCGTCATCGTACACCCCGGACTCGATCAGCGGCAGCTCCGGGTGGTTCCGGTTCCAGAGACGCTGGAAGGCCAGCACCGAAAGCCACTGCAGGCGCGAACTCTCCGCCCTGAACGACTCGTCGCCCGCGAACTCGAAGTGGGGTTCATCGGTCTCGATCGGGTGCTCGAAGCCGAAGTCGAGCAGCGTGTCCCACCAGTACAGGTACGACTTGACGTCGATGGCGCGGCCACCCTGGTGGTTCGACTCCCCCGGGAGCGCCGCGTTGAACGCCTCGTCACAGTTCTCCTTGTACCAGCGCGAGTAGTACTGCATCGCGACGTCACGGTAGGCGGCCGTGATCGTGATGAAGTCATCGTTCGACGCCGCCGCCCGGCTCAGCGCGTCGAGCACCTCGGGCCGCATGGCGAGCGGCTGCGGTCCCTCTGCCCACACGCCTCCGCGCTCGCGGCTCGGCGTGTAGAAGACGAGCCAGCTGTCATCCATGCAGCGCAGCTCCTCGATGAGCTGCTGACTCAGCCCGTCGACCAGCGGCTGCGGATACGCGAAGCCGCTGTCACACCGCCTCGCGTCGGCGAGCCTCAGCGCGCCCGACGCGCCCCGGAGCTCCGGCACGCCGCCCCCCCGGCGGCCCTCACCTTCGGTGCACGCCAGCAGCAGCCGCGACGCCACGGCCAGCAGGGCAACGACCGCGAGCCGCCTCACGCGCCACCCCACGCCGTCACGCGGAACTGCCAGTCGTTGTCCCGGACCGCGAGCCGTGGACCGAGCCAGCCAGCGGCCTCTGCGATCGAGGTGATCGCCGCTGCCGGCGGGTGCAGCACCGCCATCCCCGACCCGTTGAGCCGGCTGCGCCCCGTGTCGAAGGGCGCTGTCCAGAGCTCGGCCGCCCAACCTGGGCAGCCGAGCTCCCGCAACGACCGGACCAAGGCCGCCGGCCGGTTCGCTCCCTTGATCGGGTACCAGATCGCCACCATTGCGCCCGGCGCCTCCGCGCGCCACCGCGCGGCCAGCTCGACACAGCCGGACCACTCGTCCCGCTCTGCGAAGGGCGGATCGACAAAGAGAACCTCGCGCCGGTGCGCCGGTCGCACCGACCAGCCGTCTCCGGTGACGACCGAGGCGTTTGGCCACGGCTCCATCGCCCTGGCGAGCTGCTCCGCCGCGGCGCCGTCAGCCTCGAACAGCCGCAGACACCCCGACTCTCCGATCGACGCAGCCGAGAGCCGCGGCGAGCCCTCGTAGCGCGTCACCCGCTCGAACTGCGCCGGCACCCCCTGCGCCCGAGCCAGCGCCTGGACCGCGCGGGGCGCCTCGATCCAGCCGGCGAGTCGGCCGACGCCCTCCATCCATTCCCCGGTGCCGCCGAGACGGTAGCGCCCGGCTCCCGCGTGCGTCTCCACGACATCAAGCCGACCCTGCCCGGCTCGAAGCCCTGCCACGAGCTCGAGCCAGACGAGGTGCTTCCAGACATCGCCCGCGTTGCCGGCATGAAACCGGTGCTCGTAGCGGCGGTCTGGGTCCTGCGGACGGGCGGCGATCATCGTGATATCCTACGGCGATCGACACCGGCCCCGCAACCCGTTGCTCACCCTCGCGTCGCCAGCGGGCCTCGTCCTGTTGGCGCTCGCGGCCCGCTTGAGGCAGAATACCCTGATCCGCAACCACGCCCCGCAGCGTCGTTCCCTCGCCACGCCACGCTCCATCCCCATGTCGAACGAAGCAGCCTCGCTCAAGCGCGTTGTCATCTACACCGATGGCGGAGCCCTCGGGAACCCGGGGCCCGGCGGCTACGGCTGCGTGCTCCGGTACGGAGACCGCGTCAAGGAGCTGTCGGCCGGCTTTCGACTGACCACGAACAACCGCATGGAGCTGCTCGGTGCCATCACCGCGCTCGCGACGCTCACCGAGCGCTGCCACGTGACGCTCCACACCGACAGCCAGTACGTGGTCAATGGCATCGAGAAGGGCTGGGCCGCCAAGTGGCGCAGCCAGGGCTGGATGCGGACCCGCACCGACCGCGCCCTGAACGCCGACCTGTGGGCCGAGCTGCTCGCACAGTGCGACCGGCACCACGTCAGCTTCAAGTGGGTCCGCGGCCACTCGGGCGTCGCTGACAACGAGCGCTGCGACCAGCTCGTGCAGGCCGCTGCGCGTGGTCGCGACCACGGCATCGACGAGGCCTACGAGCGCGAGCAACGCTGAGTCGCGGCTGGGTGCCCCTCGGAGCACCCGGCTCACACCTCAGTTCGGCACGCAGGCCACGGCCTCGCCCCCGGCATCGGGGTCACACGCCCACGTTCCGCCAGCACACGGGGTGCCGGGCTCGCCGTCAAGCGCGCTGCAGCCGCCGCAGTCGTTGAGCGCGGCCGCGCCCAGGTCGCCGCTGCACGTCACCGAGCCTTCAGAGCAGACGAAAACCCCCGAGTTGCACGTCCCACACAGGCTACCCGGTGCATCACGGAGGACCTCGCAACCGCCGCAGACGTTGACATCTCCAGACGTAGCCGAGTCGCAGACGGCATTCCCTGTCTGCCGAGAACAGACGAACGACCCAGTGCCTCCGCAGCAGCTGGTCCCGAGCACCTCAATCAGAGGCTCGCAACCACCACACTCGTTCGACGCGTCACCCACGCACTCGAACGCATCGCCCACGCAGGCAAAAGTACCAAGCCCGCACGGGCCGCAAGCATCACCGACGTTTGAGGAGTAGTCGATGCAACCGCCGCACTCGAAGGTCGTGTTGCCACTGCACACCATGCCGCCCGGCACCGCGGGGTCGCACTGCCAGGTGTCGAGCCCGCAGTCGCCACACGCCTCGCCGATGCGATGCGGCAGCTCGCCACAGCCACCGCACGCGTTCAGCGCGGCGTCGCCCTGGTCACCCGCACAGACCAGCAGCGCGGGCTCGCGCGAGCTGCACCGCCACTCTCCGGTCGAGCAGGTTCCGCAGGCATCACCCAGCCCGACACGCGTGTTGCCGCAGCCACCACAGACGTTGAGCAGGTCGGGCGGCGCGTCGCAAAGCACGGCGTTCCGGTCCTCCGGGTCGCACTGGTAGCTGCCATCGCCACCACAGCAGGCGCTGCCGGGCTCCCCGTCGAGCGGAAGGCAACCGCCACAGCCGTTGAGCGCGGTCTCTCCGTCGCAGACCACCGACTCCGCGTCTCCAGCGCACTCCCAGACATCGAGCCCACACGGGCCGCACGCGCCTCCCGGCACGCCGCCCAGCTCGGCGCAGCCACCACACTCGTTCAACGCGGCCGCGCCCTCGTCGCCCACGCAGACCACGCCGCTGACACCGTTGCAGGTCCAGACACCGGAGCCACAAACGCCACAGGGCGAACCGGGCGCAGCCTCGAGGTCTCCGCAGCCTCCGCACCCATTGAGCACGGTGCCGGTCGGCGCGTCGCACACCGTGGTTCCGCTGCCAAATGGATCGCAGATCGAAACGCTCTCACCGCAGCAGGCCTCGCCCGGGCCAATCTCGAGGTCGTAGCAGCCCCCGCACTCGTTGACCCGGGTGTTTCCGTTGCAGAAGGCGTTCTCGGGGTCAGTCGGAAAGCACTCCCATTCATCGAGCCCGCAGGGTCCGCACGAGGTCCCGATCTCGACGCCGAGATCGTCACAGCCCCCGCACTCGTTGCGGGCCGCATCACCCAGGTCACCCGCGCACGTCACCGACTCGGTGCCGTCGCACACGTAGCCCCCCGAACCGCAGGTCCCGCAGGGGTCGCCGGGCTCGTTCGAGAGCACGGCGCAGCCGCCGCAGCGGTTGCGCTCAAAGTCGGCCGGCACGTCACACAGCACGCCGACCGGGTCTGCTGGATCGCAGGCCCAGGTGAACTCACCACAGCAACGGGTACCCGGGAGCTGCGGCAGGTCTCCGCAGCCACCGCAGGCATTCGCCGAGCTGTCGCCGACACAGACGACCGAACCGTCGAGCACAGGGTCACAGGCCCAGACACCGGTGCCGCAACCACACTCCGAGCCGACTGGCTTGAAGGTAGGACCACACCCGCCACACTCGTTGAGCGTGTCGCCGATGCACTCGACCGTGCCCACCCCCGAGCAGGCCCACAGACCCTGCTCGCAGGCACCACAGACCGTGCCGGGCCGCCCCTCGAGCGGGCCGCATGATCCACAGGTGTTGGGCTCTGCCAGGTCAACCTCACAGCCGTCGGCGGAGTCCCCGTCGCAGTCAGCGAACTCCTCTTCGCACGAGACCACCGTGCATCGCCCCGCCGTGCAGCCTGACGCCGCATTCGCGAGATCGCAGACATTCCCACAGCGCCCACAGTTGAGAGGGTCGGTTGCGAGCGAGAACCCATCATCGGCGATCCCGTCACAGTCCTCGTCGCGGTTGTTGCAGAGCTCTGCCGCGCCGGGGTTGCGCCCGGCGTCGTCATCTTCACAGTCCGGCCCACGGCACTCAGGCCCCACCCCGTACCCGTCACCGTCGGCGTCGGCACAGCCGGTACAGAGCGAATTCAGCGGCTTGCAGACACCGAGCGTACGGTCGCCACGGCGGATGGACTCACAGCGGTACCCCTCGCCGCACTGCGAACCCTCAAAGCAGGGCATCGCACAGAACGTACCCACGGTCTCGCGCTCACAGAGGCCTCCGTTGCAGTCGGTGTCCTCGGTGCACGCATCGCACAGCGGGTAGTCCGAGGGCACACAGACATCACCCTCAGGGCCCGCCGGGCCCGCCGCAAATGCCACGTAGCCCGGGCATCCGTCACAGCCATCCTGGGCAAACGGCTCCGAACACGCACCCTGGCCGCCGGGCCCGACCGGCAGGCACAACCCGCTCGCGCAGGCAGCACCGCTCGCGCAAGGCGCCCCACAGGCCGCCCCGGGCGTCGTGTCGCCTGACGTGTCGACATCGTCGCTCGTGTCGGTGTCGAGCGTCGTATCCCCCGCCGTATCCGGCGCGGTATCCGACGTGGTATCCTCAAGGGTATCCCCAGCATCCGTGTCATCGTCGACGTCGGAGTCACCCGAGGTGTCGTTGGGCACGCACTGGTTGTCAACGCATGTCCCCTGGCACGTCAGCGGTGAGCAGGTGGAGCCCCCGTTGCCGCCACCGTCATCGCCGCCGCACGCCGCGAGCGCAATGCCCAGAAAACCGATCCAAAGTCTACGATTCCACTGCATCGGTCCGACTCCTAAGCCGCGCTGGCACCCAACGGCTGCTCCCACGCCTCTCTGTCAAGCACAAAGCCGGGTTGGCCTCAAGTCACCACCAACGCCTGCAAAAAGCGAAAAACCCCGCACGCCATGCGGCGCGCGGGGCCCAAGCATCGATCCTAGACTAGAAGCAGACCGAACCGCCGCCCGTGTTGAAGCGGACTGCGTTGTCAGAGAGCGTCGTGCCGCGTCCTGTCGTCGCCGGCGTCGTAAGCACGCGCGCCGGAGTGCCCATCGTGGTCGCGCCGTCGGCCGTCTCGATTCCCTGGGCACTGTTCGTCACCGTGCCCGTGTTCACGCCGCAGCTGTAGCAGATGACGTCGATCAACGAGGTCGACTCGTACAGCGCCACGCGAGCCCTTACAGGCTGAGCCGTTGCAGAGGTCAGCCCGTTCACGTCGTACAGGAACGTCCGGAAGGGAGCCGTTCCGGTGACCGCGTAGGTTGCGAAGTTCGTGGCGGTCGACGCGCCCATGTTCCGCCACCAGTAGGCGATCAGCCCATTCTGGCTCGTGGTCGTCGCACTCTCGAGGTTGGTGAACGTGTTCGAGCTCGTCGTCGTGCTCAGGAACGAGAGATACCCTGTGTTCGCCCCTCGCACATCGGTGTAGGTCCGGCCGTAGTAACGGTACGGGAACCCGATCGGGATCGACAGCGAAACCGAGGTTGCTACCATGTGCGTGAGCGCCGTGGCGGTCGCTGTCGTCGAGGTCGACGCGACCGTTGCCCCGGTGTTCCAGCCAGCAGGCGTGGTTGTCCCCGGATTCGCCAGCGTGGTTGCGACCCCAGAGGCCACGCAGGCCCCGCTGAGGCAGTCCCCGGCAGCAGCGCAGTTGTCACCACGCGAACCAGCCGCCGTACAGGCCCCAACGGCCGTGTTCGTGCGATACAGCCTCCGGCTGTTGGTGAGCGACGTGCTCGCCACGCTGGGGAACGCGCGGGCGTTCTCCGTATCGAGGTGATTGCTGGCGCTCTGGAAGTAGAAGGCTCGCGTGCCGTCACCGTTCCGGACTCCGCGCGTTCGGGCTGCCAGCGTTGAACCCTGCGCGCAGTTCTCACACTGGATCTCCACGGTGTTCGACGTCTCGTTCAAGATGATCTGACCCGTGAACGAACCTCCGCTAGCTGCGCTAAGCCAGTGCGGCACAGCGCTGTACGCGATGATCGCGCGCCGATTCGGCGCACTACCCTCAACCCACCAACGGACCCCCTGAGTACCCACCGACGCGTCCATGTGGTACAAGAAGATCGCGGGCCCGGGCGAAACCGTCGGGTGCGCGCCCGCGGTCGGAATCGTCGGAAGCGCGATGCTCGCAGTCGTACCCGTGTTCGACTCGGAGGTGTCGAAGCTGATATAGCCGTCGGGGCTGATGAAGAAGCCCGTCACCGCCTGGTCGAAGAACCTGAAGGTGAAGGGCAGCGTCTGGTTTGCACTCTTCGTGGAATCACCGAGCGAGAAGCAGGTCACGCCACCGCCGCACGCGGGCTTCGTCGCCTCGATCGCAGCGAAGGTCGCCGAGTAGACACC
>JBILLP010000367.1:0-4188 GCA_044376025.1 Bradymonadia bacterium | reverse complement strand
CGGCACTCCTGCTCAGCCTCGCCGCGCTGATGCCCCGCGCGGTCGAGGCCCGGGAACAGGCTGTCAGCGAGGTGATCGAGGGGACCACCTTCGTGGTCGATGCGCCCGATGGCATGCGGGGCAGCATCGAGGATGCACTCGAGGTCGTGCGGCGCGACTGGGGCCGCACGAGGGCTGCGCTGGGCGCGCCGGCGGGGGCGACCGTGCGGGTGTCGGTCGAGCGGGTGATGACTGACTGGTTCGAGCGGAACGACATCCCCGCGGTGCCGCCCGAGTGGGCCGCCGGCCTGGCGATCCCGTCGCGGATGACCGTGCTGCTGGCGCCAGGCAACCCTGAGTGGGAGCGCACCCTGTCACATGAGCTGGCGCACATCGGGGTCGCGCTCGCGTCGGGCGGGCAGCGGGTGCCGCGCTGGTTCAACGAGGGCGTGGCGATGGACGTCTCCCACGACTGGGACATCGAGCGCATCACGGCACTGACGCAGGCCGCGGTGTTCGGGGGGCTCTACACGTTCGAGCAGATCACCCCGGGCTACCCTGCGTCGGCGTCGGGCGCGAACCTCGCCTACGCGCAGAGCTTCCACATGGTCCGCTGGCTGCGGCAGGAGCACGGCGCGGCGCTGCCGGCCCGGATCCTCGGCGAGATGCGCGAGCGGCGCGTGGCCTGGAACGTCGCGTTCGAGGCCGCCACCGGCCGCACGTGGGCCTCTGCGGAGGCCGCCTGGCGCGACCACGTGGACAGGTCGTTCCACTGGATCCCTGCCATCACCGGTCTCGGCGCCGGCTGGGTGCTGCTGACGCTGGCCGGGCTCTGGGCCTGGCGTCGCCGGCTGAGGCAGCGCCGCGCCCGGCTTGCCGCGCTCAAGGAGCGCGAGCGGGGCGCCTACCGGGCCGACCCTGACGACATCGTTTTCGGATAGCTCCACGCAACCATCGCAACCCTCCGGGAGAGACCCATGCAGCACGACGACGAGCAGACCCGACAGGTCGCCTCACCCGATCTCACGGTACCCCGCGCACCCCTGGCGGCGTCAGCGCAGGACACGCGCATCCCGAGGCAGTTCCTCGACGCGCTCCTGCTCACGTGGGTGCGCGACGCCCAGCTGATGGACGGCACGACCGGCTCGGGCGTGCTGCTGGCGGGCGCGGGCGAGGTCGCGGAGTTCGGCTGCGGGGATGCCGACCGAGCGGAGCTGCTCTTCCAGCGTGGCTCCGTGCATCCCGATGGCGACCCCAGGGCCTTCTCGGGGCTGCGACGCGCGACACGGCGTGACCGCGATGCGCGACGCCTCGCCGAGGTGTACCGTGCTGAGATCCGCGCGGAGCGGTCGCCGACACAGGTGGTGCTCGCGGCGATCGGGCTGGCGCTGCTCGGCCTTCGCGACGACGAGCGGCCCGAGAAGCTGCTGTCGATCCTGCGCGACGCGGCGTTGAACCTGCCGCATGTCGGCGCCGATGTCTCGCTCGCCTACCGCGTCGCGCTCGAGGATGTGCTGATCCGCTCGGGCAAGTTCGAGGAGGCGCTGTCGAACCGTGCGGCGCGCTGGTCGGAGTTCGAGGCCCACGCCGGGACGGTGTCGGCAGCCCATCGCGAAGGCGCCGCGCTCTCGCTCGCCGTGGCGACCGAGGTCCTGGGGGGCAGCGAGCGCGACCGGCTGGAGTGGTACCAGAAGGCCTTCGAGGCTCACCCGACGATCGAGGCCGCACGACCGCTGCTCCGTGCCGCCTACGACCGGGGCGACTTCGAGGAGGCGGAGCAGTTGCTCGCCGAGCTCTGCCGGGCGGCGGAGGGCGCCGACCTTCGCGGTGCCTGCCTCTATGAGCTCGGCATGCTGCGCGCCTGGCGACGCTCCGACCGCGCGGGCGCGCTCGAGTCGATGCGCGACGCGATGGGGACGGGTGTGACGGCACCGCTCGCGGCCGCCTCCTTCTTGTCGCTGTCGCGCGGATCCGAGGGCGCGGTCGTGCCCGATGAGCTCGTCGATGCGCTCGACTCCGCGATCTACTTCGCGGCGTCCGGGCTGGAGCGGGCCGACCTGCTCACCCAGATGGCGCGTCGGATTGCCGATGTCCCGGAGCGTTCGGGCTCGGCCATCGACCTCGTGCGCGAGGCGCTGCAGGAGTCTCCGGGCTACAAGCCAGCGATCCGGCTGCTCGGCTCCCTGCTGCACCGCGAGGCGCGCTGGGGCGCGCTCGCCGAGCTGACCGAGGACGAACTTCAGCTCGAGGCCGACCCGGGTGAGCAGCTTCGGCTCCACGAGCGGCTCGCCGACCTGCACTGGCAGCACCTCGCCGACCCGACCGCGGCAGAGCGGCACCTTCGCCACGCGCTCGCGCTACAGCTCGACGCGCCGATCGTGCGCCGGCTCGCTCGCCTGCTGGGTGAGCAGATGCGGTGGGAAGAGGTCTACGAGCTGCTCAAGAAGGCGGCCGCGGGCGTCCCGATCCGGCGAGACCGGATCGCCTTCTGCGAAGAAGCGGCCCACGTGGCAGAAGCCCGCCTCCGCGACCTCGACCGCGCGATCGACTGCTACCGGCTGATTCTTGACGCTGCGCCCGAGCACCCGACCGCGATCGTGACGCTCGGGCGGCTCTACTCTGCCCGGGAGTCTTGGTCCGACCTGCTTGAGCTCAACGAGAGCGAGCTCGCGATGACCCCGGGCGACACGCGCGCCCGGCTCGCGATCCTCTGCCGCTCCGCGGAGGTCTGCCGACGCGCTCTCGGCGACATCGGCGCCGCGGAGTCCTACTACGCCCGGGCGCTCGATGAGGACTGCCTCTGCGACGAGGCGCTCCGCGGACTCGGGCAGATCCTCAAGGGGCAGGAGCGCTGGGACGACCTCGCGGAGATGACCGAGCGCGAGCTCCGCGCCACCGAGAATCCCGCGCAGCGGCTCCGCTGCCTGCGGCAGCTCGGAGAACTTTACACGCTGCACCTCGGCCAGCCCGAGCGCGCGGTCGAGGCCTGGAAGCGCCTCGCCTCGCTGTCTGACGAGGCCCGGCCCGAGGCGCTGATGTGGCTAGAGCGGCTCTACGAGGTGCTCGGGCGCCACGATGAGCGGCACGGGGCCATCGCGGGGCGGTTCGAGCTGTGCGAGGATGCCGGCTCGAGCGCCAGGCTCCACTTCAGGGCCGCGGAGGTCCTCGACTGGAACCTGCAGCGGAGCCGCGAAGCCATGGACCACTACGGTCGCTCGCTGCTGGACCCGGTCGCCGCAACGGCTGCGATCCCGTCCATCCGGCGCATCTGGCGCGATGCCGGCGTTGAGGACCCGCAGCGGCGTGAGGTGCTCGAGCGGCTGTTCGACCTCGCTGACCAGGGCGCACCGGACCTGCGTCGGGCCGCGCTCGAGCTCGCCGCGGAGCGCGGAGGGTACCTGGTCGACGATGTCAGGCGGCTCGAGATCTGGTCGACGATCGCCGGGGAGTACCCCGACGCGCTCCGCGCCATCGAGTACTGCGCGATCGAGGCGCTGCGGGCGGGCGACGCGCGGCTCTCGAGCTCGTTCAGGAGCACGTGTCCGGCTGGCCCCGTCGAATTGGCGCTGTCGCACTGGGCGGCGCTCGACCTGCACGGGGTGAGGCCTCCGGAGTCCGTCGATGGGACCCTCCTGCCGGAGATCCTGGGCTTCTTGAGCCGCGAGGATGGCACGGTCCGCCCCTTCGAGGGCGCGGAGGACAGGTCGCTCTATCTGCGGATGGGGGCCGGCGAGGTCTCGGTGGGCGAGCTCGTCGACGGCACAGGCAGCGAGGCGTCGCGCCGGGTCGCAATCCACGCCTGCCGGTCGCTGAGCCGCGGCGACGAGCTGGTCGAGGCTTGGACACAGCTCGCGGAGAGCCTCGAGGACCCCATCCGGGCGATCCGCGCGTGGCTCGACCTCGCCGCGGAGCAGATCCTCGATGACGACGAGCGCCGGAGCTTCTTGCGCCGGGCCTCCCAGCTTGGCTGCTACGGCAGCGAGCTCCGGAGCGAACTCTACAACGCGCTCTGGGCCGCGGGCGACCTCGACGGGCTCGAGGAGGCGATCGCCGAGCACCTGCGAGAGAATCCGCCCGAGGCGGCGGCGGCGGCGAGCCTCGCCGCGCGGCGAGGGCGCGCGCTGGAGCAGCTCGGACGCCATCGAGAGGCCGTTGAGGCGCTCGCCTTTGCCGCGATCCATGCGCCGGCCGAGTCTGGCATCGCGCGCG
>JBILLP010000366.1:0-4191 GCA_044376025.1 Bradymonadia bacterium | reverse complement strand
CAGGGGACACCGCCCTCCGCTGCAAGGGCCTCGACCTGCGGTCGGGCTTCAGGAGCGCAGGCGACAACAATCCGCGAAGGCCCCTCGTGGAAGAGCGCGTGAACGGTTGGCTGGCCCACGGCTGCCTCGATGTCGATGCCGAGGTCGTGGTGGTTCATGACCATCTCGAGCAGCGCGCACACGAGTCCGCCGTCGGAGACGTCGTGCGCAGCCTCGATACAGCGCTCGGCGCAGAGTCGCAGCACGAGCGCCTGCAGGCGCCGCTCGACATCGAGGTCGATCGGATGAAGCACGCCCGAATCGCCGTGCCCGAGCAGTGCGGCATACTCTGACCCATCAAGGCTCCCGTGCTCGGGGCCAAGCAGGATCAGGTCGAGCCCCGACTGCCGCACCGTCGAGGTCACCACCCGCTCGGCGCCAAAGCCATCGATGAAGGCGCCGACGACGGCGACGCTCGGGGTCGGCTTGACCGAGACGGCGCCGGTCGCGTTGTAGAGCGAGACGTTGCCCGAGACGATCGGGATCCCGAGCGCACGGCAGGCGGCGCCCATGCCGGCAACGGCCTGCGCGAACTCCCACATGACCTCGGGATCCTTGGCGTCGCCGAAGTTGAGGCAGTCTGTGGCGCCGAGGGGCGTGGCGCCGCTGCAGACGACATTGCGCGCGCATTCTGCGATGGCGCGCGCGGCGCCCTGCCATGGGTCGATGAAGACGTGGCGGGGGTTGCAGTCGGCGGCGAGTGCGATCGCCCGGTCGGTGCCGGTGATGCGCACCACGGCGGCATCGCTGCCCGGGCGCGTGACGGTACCCGCCCCGACGGTGTGGTCGAACTGCTCGTAGATCGAGCGGCGGCTGCAGACGTTGGGGCTGCCCAGGACCTGGTACACCGCCTCGACCAGGTCAGCGGGGGCGGCGGGCAGCTCGATCGGCCGGCGGCTGGTGAATCGGGCGGGCTCGCGCTGCGGTCTCGAGTAGACTGGAGCAGCGTCGGTGAGCAGGTCGACGGGCATGTCGGCTGCGACCTCTCCGTGGCGACGCACCACCCAACGCGCGGAGTCGGTGACCCTGCCGATCACGGCGCAGTCGAGGTCCCACTTCTCGAAGATGTCCTGCACCACGTGCTCCGAGCCAGCCCGGGCGACGATGAGCATCCGCTCCTGGCTTTCTGACAGCAGCATCTCGTACGCGGTCATGCCCGACTCACGCACGGGGACAAGGTCGAGGTCGATGTCGACGCCCGCGCCGCCTCGCCCAGCCATCTCAACGCTACTGCTGGTGAGCCCCGCTGCGCCCATGTCCTGGATGCCGATGACGGCGTCGTGCTCGAACAGCTCGAGGCAGGCCTCGAGCAGCAGCTTCTCCCTGAACGGGTCCCCGACCTGCACGGTCGGGCGCTGGTTCTCATCGCCCGCAGAGAAGCCGGCAGATGCCATCTTGGCACCGTTGATGCCGTCGCGGCCGGTTCGGGCACCGACGTAGAGGATGGGGTTTCCGACGCCGGTCGCCACACCCCTGAAGATCTGGTCGATGCGGCAGATTCCGACCGCGAAGGCATTGACGAGGATGTTCCCGTCGTAGCTGGCGTCAAAAAAGACCTCACCACCGACCGTCGGCACGCCCATGCAGTTGCCGTAGCCGGCGATGCCGCCGACCACACCGTTCATGAGGAACGGTGTGCGGGGGTGGTCGGGTCGTCCGAAGCGCAGCGAGTTGAGCAGCGCAACCGGCCGTGCGCCCATGGTGAACACGTCACGGAGGATGCCGCCGACGCCGGTTGCCGCCCCCTGGTAGGGCTCGATGAAGCTCGGGTGGTTGTGCGACTCCATCTTGAAGACGGCGCACCAGCCACCGCCGATGTCGACGGCGCCGGCGTTCTCGCCGGGCCCCTGCACGACTCTCTCGCCTTGGGTCGGAAGCGTTCGCAGGTGGACCCGCGACGACTTGTAGCTGCAGTGCTCGCTCCACATGGCCCCAAGGACGCCGATCTCGGTGCTGTTCGGCTCGCGCCCCATGGCCGCGACGGCGAGGTCGAACTCCTCGTCGGTGAGGTTGTGGTCCCGGGCGACCTGGCGCATCGACGGCGTCTGACTCATCTCGACCTCTCCACCACGAAGGACTCGCAACGATGCTCAGAGCAGCGACTTGAAGATGGCCAGGCCGTCGGTGCCGCCCAGGATCGACTCGCAGACGCGCTCCGGGTGCGGCATCAGGCCGAGGACGTTGCGACGGGCGTTGGTGAGCCCGGCGACACTTCCGCGGGAGCCATTGGGGTTGGCCTCGTCGGTGACGTTGCCGAGCTCGTCGCAGTAGCGGAGCGCAACGAGCCCCTCGCCCTCGACCCTGGCGAAGGTCTCGTCATCGGCGAACCAGTTGCCCTCGTAGTGCGCGATGGGGAGCCGCAGCGGACGTGCCGGGTCGAGACCGGCCACAAACCTGCCGCCACGGGGCTGCGGGAGCACGTGCACGTCGCGGCAGATGAATCGGAGGGAACGGTTCGGGAGCATCGCCCCGGGCAGAACCCCAGCCTCGAGGAGGATCTGGAACCCGTTGCAGATTCCGAGGACCGGCCCGCCACGCTCGATGAAGGCGGCGACCTCGTCCATGATCGGGCTGAAGCGGGCCACGGCGCCGGTCCGGAGGTAGTCCCCGAACGAGAACCCCCCAGGGATCACGAGCGCATCGGCACCCTGCAGATCCCGATCCTTGTGCCAGAGGGCAACGGCCTGCTCCCCGAGCACCTCCCGTACGACGTGGAGCGCGTCCCGGTCGCAGTTCGAGCCCGGGAAGACGACCACTCCGACCTTCACGACTCGCTCCGCAGCGTGAACCGGTAGTCCTCGATGACGGGGTTGGTCAGGAACTTCGTGCACATGGCGTGTACCTCCGCCGACGCGGCCTCGTCGGATTCGGCCTCGAGCTCGAACTCGATGACCTTGCCGACGCGGACCGCCGTGGCGGCTCCGAAGCCGAGCTGCGCGAGCCCGCGCTCGATCACGACACCTTGGGGATCGAGCACGCCTCGCTTGGGCGTGACGTAGACTCTGACCTTCATGGGAGCTCCAGCGATGGGGCCGGCTGGCCGAACACGCGTTCGAAGACGACGCCGATGTTTCGAAAGGCATGTCGCAGGTCGAAGCACTCGCGGATCTGGGACACGGAGAGGTGCTCTGCGAGCGATGCGTCGGCCAGCGCCTCGTCCTCGAGGGCGGCACCGGTCGACCAGGCCCGCATCGAGATTGCCTGGACAATCCGGTAGGCCTGTTCGCGGCCCATTCCGCCCCGGAGCAGCGCCATCAGGATGCGCTGCGAGAAGACGAGGCCGCGCGTCTGCGCGAGGTTTCGCCCCATGTTCTCGGGGTAGAAGACCAGCCGGTCAACCACGCCGGCAAACCTCCGGAGCGCGAAGTCGAGCAGCGAGGTCGCGTCGGGCGCGGAGACGCGCTCGACGCTGGAGTGCGAGATGTCGCGCTCGTGCCAGAGCGCGACGTTCTCGAGCGCCGGCATGGCATAGCCGCGCACGAGCCGACAAAGCCCCGTAACGTTCTCGCTGAGCACGGGATTGCGCTTGTGCGGCATCGAGCTCGAGCCCTTCTGGCCCGGGTGAAAATACTCCTCGGCCTCAAGGAGCTCGGTTCGCTGCCAGTGGCGGACGGTCACCGCGAACCGCTCGAGGCTCGAGGCGACGAGGGCCAGCGCGCAGAAGAACTCCGCGTGTCGGTCGCGCGGCACGACTTGGGTCGCGGCGAGCTCGGGCTTCAGCCCGAGCCGGTGGCAGACGGCGGCCTCAATCTCGGGGTCGACATGGATGAAATTTCCGACCGAGCCGCTGATAGTACCCACAGAGACGGCTTCGATGGCCGCCTCGAGACGCCGGATGCAGCGCCGGACCTCATCGAACCAGCCCGCGAGCACATGGCCCAGCGTGGTCGGCTCGGCGTGGATTCCGTGGGAGCGACCGATCACGGGCGTCCAGCAGTGCTCGACGGCGCGCTTGCGGATGGCGTCACCGAGCAGGTGGAGGTCTTCGACGAGGAGTCGCCCCGCGTCGCGCAGCTGCAGGGCAAGCGCAGTGTCGAGCACGTCGCTCGAGGTGAGGCCGAGGTGGAGGTAGCGCCCATCCTCGGGCCCGCAGATCTCCTCGAGGCTCTGTACGAATGCCGCCACATCGTGCCGCGTGACGGCCTCGATCTC
>JBILLP010000026.1:0-12916 GCA_044376025.1 Bradymonadia bacterium | reverse complement strand
CACCACGCCCGTGTCCTCGACCGCGTCTGGCGTCGTGTCCACCACGCCCGTGTCCTCGACCGCGTCTGGCGTCGTGTCCACCACGCCCGTGTCCTCGGCCGCGTCTGGCGTCGTGTCCACCACGCCCGTGTCCTCGACCGCGTCGGGGGAGCCGTCGAGGTTGTCGGCGTCTGACGCGGCATCCTCGATGGCGGTGGGGTCGCCCTGACCCGCCCTCGTGGCCTCGGTGCCGCATGCTCCCTGCAGCAGCGCCAGCGCGGTGAGGGAGACAGCTAGTAGCCTGGTGGTTCGGCGCATGTGACGTCCGTGAATCAACTCCGCAACGGGAGAATGGCCGACTCTCGGCCCGGACGCCACCGGTTTGTTCTCGCAGCCCCTGCCTGACGAACCGGGGTCAGGCCCTGCGGGCGTGACGACGCTCAGCCCTCGTCGTCGTAGTCCTCATCCTCGTCGAGGTCGGCATCGCCGTCGTCGTACTCGTAGTCGCTGTCGTCGCCGTCGTAGTCGTAGTCGTCGGCGCCCTCATCGCCGTAATCGTCGTCGTCGTAGTCCTCGCTGTCTTCTTCGTCTTCGTCCGGGGCGAGTTCGAGCGTCCAGGGGAGTTCTTGTTCGAGGATCATCGCAGAGGACTCCGGCAGTTCTTGAGCGGGAGGGACGAGGTACAGAAGGCGCCCGGCGGCGCGGGCGGCGCCCTATGGCAAAGCGCCGCGCGGAGGGCAAGTGCCCTGCGCCACCGAAATCGCAGCGGCGGCCCGCCTTCGGCAGGGGGGCCGACATGCGGTCGTGTCAGGCTGCGTCCTGGTGCCGGGACTCCGCGCGCCGCTTCATGAACTCGCGCTGCGCACGACGCTCGCGTGCCCCGCGCACCCCGCGGATGACGACCAGCAGCAGGCCGCCGAGCCCGAAGAGGACCGAGCCGAGTCCGCGCGGACTGGTGCCGCCGGCGCTGCAGCCCCCGCCATCGCCTCGGCTGACAGGTCGCTCGTCGCCGGAGTCGGTCTCGATGACGCTGCCATCGCTGGTCGTGTCCTCGCCGCCGGTGCCGGTGTCGGCGAGCGTGGTGTCGCCGCCCGCGTCGTCGACCGCTGTGTCACCCGAGCTGTCTGCCTCGGTCGTGTCGGTCTCGTCGGTGTCGGCGACCGTTGTGTCGTCCGTCGTGTCGTCCACGTTGGTGTCCGTCTCATCGGTGTCGGCGACCGTCGTGTCGTCGCTGGTGTCCGCCTCGTCGGTGTCCGCCGCCGAGGTGTCGTCTGCCGTGTCGGTCTCGTCGGTGTCTGCCACCGACGTGTCCTCGCCGGCATCGGTGTCGGTGCCGACGTCATCGGAGTCGACCGGGAGGCCGACCACGGTGACCTCGTAGGTTGTATCGGGCGCACCGTCGGGGTCGGTGGCGCGGTTGCCCTCTGCGGAGGCGTCGAGGGCCTCGATGTAGTAGGCGATGACCTCGGTGGTGAGGCTGGCCGCGGGCACGGCCGCGCGCCAGCGGTTGCTCGCGTCGCCGGTCATGTTGGCAGAGGCCCAGCCCGACGCGGCGCTGTTGCGGTACCAGAGCACGGCGCCGGCCACGCCCGAAGCGTCGGTGATGACGGCGGTGATCGAAAGGGGCCGCCCGTAGGCGGCGTTGGCCGGCGGGCTGTGCAGGATGGTCGGGGGCGTCACATCGACCGGGGTGATGGCGGTGACCGTGACCCGGATGGGGTCATCGATGCCGCCCGCGGGCTCGTCGGTGACGTTGCCGGCCCGGTCGCTCGCCTCGACGAAGAGCTCGAGCGCGGGTGCCTCGACGCTGCCCCCGGGGATGATCGCGGTGTGGAGCCCCGCAGCGAGGGTCATGCGGGCGCTGGCCCAGCTGGCGTCTCCCGCCGTGCGGAAGAAGACGAACACCTCGCCGACGCCCGACGGGTCGGTCACCGTCGCGGAGACCGTGATGGGTGTGCCCTCCTCGACCTCGGTCGGGGTGGGATCGAGGGCGACCACGGGCCCGGTGAGGTCAGGCGCCACGACCGTGAACGACAGGTAGGCCGCGGGCGCACCGGCCGGCTCGGTCGCGAGGTTGCCGGCGGGCGCGGCGTCGGAGGCCTCGATGTAGTACTCGACGACGCCGGCGGTCGAGGTCGCAAAGCGCGGCAGGTCGACCCGGTAGACGCCCGCGCTCAGCGCCATCGGCAGGCTGACCCAGCCGGAGTCGCCCGCGGAGCGCACGTACAGGGTGACTCGACCGACGCCCGAGGCATCGGCGACCGCGGCGGCGACGCCGACGGTCGCACCCACGAGCTGCGGCCCGGAGACCGGCGTGTGGGAGATCGTCGGCGGCGTGGTGTCTCCGAGCGGCGAGTCGACCGTGAAGGCGTAGCGCCCGGTCACGGGCGCCAGCGACACGTTGCCGGCGGGCGCCGCATCGACCGCCTCGATGTAGTACTCGATGCCGGGCGGGACGACCGCCGAAGCCGGAATGATCGCCGACCAGGTACCCCCGGCGAGCGTCATCGGCACGGCGTTGTACACGGTGGCACCGCTGGCCCGGTAGTTGAGGGTGGCGGTGGCGACCCCGCTGGCGTCGCTGATCGTCGCCTCGACGACCACGGCCTGGCCGGGCGCCTGGCCGTCGGCGAGCTCGGTGTGCGCGATCGTGGGCCCAACCCGGTCGGGCACGAACACGGCGATCTCGAACGGCGACCCCGCGCCCGCCGCAGGCAGCACGGAGGCGTTTCCGAGGCCGTCGCGTGCCGTCGCGTAGTAGCTGACCGAAGTCGCCCGCACGGGACCGATGCTCGTGAGGTAGCGACCGCCGCCGATCGCCGTCATCACGACCTGCGTGTACGGCGCGTCGGAGCCGGTGCGCCAGAAGAGCCTCACCTCGCCGACGCTGGTTGTGTCGGTGGCGGTCACCTCGATGTCGAGCGCGACGCCCTCGGGCAGCGGCCCGGCGACCGGGGTGTGGCCGAGCGTCGGTCCGGCCGTGTCGCCCGGCGTCACGCTGAAGCGTGCCGGGGTCCCCGGCGCGCCCGAGGGGGCCGTGGCGCTGTTGGCCAGCTCGGCGTTGTCGAAGGCGACCACATAGTACTCGACGGCGGGCGTCCGCACCGAGTCGCCCGGGATGACGGCGGTGAAGTTGTCGCCGCCGCCGGGCACCATCGGCGTGCTGGTGAACGCACCTGCGGAGTCGGCGCGGTAGTAGAGGGTCGCCGACGCGACGCCCGACGCGTCGGTGATGGTGGCGCTGACGGTGACCGGCGTGCCCGAGGGCTGCCCGTCGACGATCGAGGCGAGCCCGATGAGCGGCGCCGTGTCGTCGGCGGGGGGAACCACGAGCACCGTTGCGGTGGCGGAGGTCCCGATGTTGCCCACGCCGTCGACCGCGAGGGCGTAGAGTTCGATCGACGGCTCCCGGATCGCCGCGCCCGGGATGAGCGCGTCGTAGGGTGCCGACGACGTGGCGTTGACGACCGAGAAGGTCGAGTCGCCTGAAGCGCGGTAGTAGAACCTCACGCTGGCAACGCCGCTCCCGGCGTCTGACGCGACCGCGGTCACCAGCAGGTCGACGCCGGGGGCGATCGGGCCGGCGATCGGGCTGACGTCGACCAGGGGCGGCGTCGTGTCGGGGTAGGTGACCGGCAGCGTGTGGGGCGCCCCGGCCCCGGCGGCGGGCGACGAGCTCGAGTAGTCGAGTGTGTCGGTGGCGGTGATGTAGTAGCGCAGCGTGGCCGTACCGTTCGGGATCGACGAGGCCGGCACGGTCGCGCTGTAGTTGCCGCCCGAGCCGGTCATCGCCACCGCCGTGAAGGCGCCGGTCCCGAGCGCCCAGTAGAGCGTGACCGAGCCGATGCCCGATGGGTCGCTCGCAGAGGCCGACACCGTGAACGGCGTGCCGTAGGTGTACGAGGTCAGCGCCGTGTGGGTCAGCGTGGGGTTGTGGCCGGCCGGGAACTCGACCGCCACGGAGAAGGGCGCCGAGGCGCCCGAGACCGGCAGCGTCGACGTGTTCGGCGTCGGGGCCGTGTCGGTGGCACTGAGGTAGTACTGCAGGGTCGACGCCGACTCCGGCACCGAGGCCGCCGGCAGGGTCGCGCTGTAGCTGCTGCCAGAGCCGGCCATCGACAGCGTCGAGAAGCTCCCGCTGGTGCCGAGACGCCAATACAGTGTCACCGAGCCGACGCCGGTGGCGTCGGTGACCGTCGCGGTGAAGGTCGTGGCGCTCCCGTAGGTGATCGCCGACAGGGCCGTGTGCGTGATCGACGGCCCGGTCGTGTCGGGGTAGGTCACGGTGACGCTGTAGGGGCTGCCCGCACCGCCGACCGGCGAGGTGCCCGTGTTCGAGGGCGAGGCCGCGTCGGTGGCCGACAGATAGTAGCGGATGCTCGTCGTGCCGTTGGGGATCGACCCGGCCGCGATCGTGGCGCTGTAGCTGTTCGCGCTCCCGGCGGTCATCGCGACGCTGCCGAAGGAGCCCGACCCGAACGCGAAGTAGAGCGTGACCGGGCCGACGCCCGACGCATCGGTGACCGTCGCAGAAATCGACAGCGGGTTGCCGTAGACGATCGAGGAGACCGGCGTGTGGGTGATCGTCGGCGCGGTCGTGTCGGGGTAGACGACGCTGACCGCATAGGGCGAGGAGGCACCTGCAGAGGGCGCGTTGGCGCTGTTACCGGCCGCGTCGGTTGCGGTGATGTAGTACCGCACGGTCGTCGTGCCGTTGGGGATCAACCCGGCCGCGAGCGTCACCGACCAGGCGTTGCCGGTGCCGCGCACGAAGCTGATCGCAGAGAACGAGCCCGAGCCGATCGCGTAGTTGAGCGTGACCGAGCTCACCGTACCGGCGTCGGTCACCGTGGCGTTGAAGGTGGTGCTCGTTCCGTAGGTGATCGTCGTCAGCGCCGTGTGCGTGATGCTCGGCGCCGTCGTGTCGGGGTAGCTCACCATCACGGTGTAGGGCGCGGAGGAGCCCGTCGAGGGGCTCGTGGCGCTGTTGCCGGCGGTGTCGGTCGCGGCGATGTAGTAACGGACGACGGCCGTGCCGAAGGGCACCGAACCGGCCGTGATCGAGGCGGAGTAGCTGCCCCCGCTGCCGGCGGCCATCGTCGTTGCCTGGAAGGCTCCGCTATCGATCGCCCAGTAGAGCGTGACCGAGCCGACGCCCGAGGCGTCGGTCACCGTCGCGGTGAGCGTCAGGTTGTTGCCATAGGTCAGCGTCGTCGCCGCCGTGTGCGTGATGCTTGGCGGCGTGACGTCGGGCGAGATGACCGAGAAGGTGTAGGTGACCAGCGGGGCGCCACCCGGGACCGTCACCGTGTTCGCTGCCGCAGAGGTGTCCACCGCCGTGATGTAGTACTCGACGCCGGCCGTAGTGACCGCCGCCGCCGGGATGTTCGCGGAGTAGCTGCCCGAGGAGAGCGTCATCGGCAGGCTCGTGAAGCTCGAGGCGCCGAGCGCGCGGTACCAGAGCGTGACGCTGGCGACGCCGGTCGTGTCGGTCACGGTCGCCGCGACGGTCACGGCGGTGTTGGCGACCTGCCCGTTGGCGATCGGGGTGTGGGTGATCGACGGCGGTGTGGTGTCAGCCGTGCCGACCGTGAAGCTGTAGGGCGTACCCGGCGCGGTCGACGGCAAGGCCGACACGTTGCTGCGCGTGTCCGTCGCCCTGATGTAGTACTGCACGCCGGCCGACGTGACCGAGAAGCTCGGGATCGCCGCGGAGTAGGTCGTGCCCGTCACGAGGTTCATCGTGACGCTGGAGTAGAAGGGGAAGCCGACCGGGCGGTAGAAGAGCTGCACCGTGCTCAGGCCCGAGGCGTCGGTGACGCTGGCGCTGACGGTGACGCTGGTGTTCTCGGGCTGCCCGTTGGCGATCGGTGTGTGGGTGATCGCGGGCCCGGTCGCGTCGACCGCCTGCACCGTGAAGGTGTAGAAGCTGGCCGGTGCACCCGCGGGGTCGCGCCCGGTGTTGCCCGAGCTGTCGGTCGCCTCGAGGTAGTAGTCGACGCCCGGTGCGACGATCGCGCTGCCCGGGATCAGGGTCTGGTAGGTGGTTCCCGAGATCAGGCTGAGCGACGCGCTGGTGAAGGCGCCGGTGGTGCCCGTCGTGCGGTAGAGGACCCTGACGGTCGAGACGCCGCCGGTGTCGACGACGCCGGCGGTGACGGTGACGGCCGTGTTCGCCGTCTGGTTGTTGGCGATGGGCGTGTGCGCGATCGTCGGGGCAATGGTGTCGCCCGAGCCGACCGTGAAGGTGTAGAGCGTCGTCGGGGCGCCCGACGGCGAGGTGCCGGTCTGCGGGTTCGGCGACGAGTCGGTGGCGGAGATGTAGTACGACACCCCGGGGCTCGCGACGACGAAGGCCGGGATCTGCGCCGACCAGAGGTTCCCCGAGACGCGGCTCATGCTGACGGCGCCGAAGCTCGTGCCGTTGCTCGGCCTGAAATAGAGTGACGCGGAGGCCACCCCCGTCGCGTCGGTGATGGTCGCGCTGACCGTCACGGCGGTGCCCGCCACCTGGCCGTTTGCGATCGGCGTGTGGGTGATCACGGGCGCGTTGAGGTCTCCGGTGACCGTGAAATTGTAGACCGTGGTCGGCGCGTTGGCCGGCAGCAGCGAGCTGTTCTGCGCCGCGGAGTTGTCGGCCGCCTGGATCCAGTAGTCGACGCCCGGCGCCACGACGGCGGCGGCCGGGATGTTCGCGGTGTACGACGAGCCGGTATTCGTCATCGCCACGAAGGCCGGCGCGCCGGTCGACCCGGTGGTCCGGTACCAGACCACGGCAGACAGCACGCCCGACGGGTCGGTGATCGTCGCCGTCACCGGCACCGCGGTGGCGACCGGCTTGCCGTCGGTGACCTCGGTATGCTGGATCAGTGGCCCGGTCGTGTCGGTCGGCGAGAGCACGTGGGCGATCGTCGTGTCGCTGGCGCTCAGCCCCT
Organism: Bradymonadia bacterium; assembly: GCA_044376025.1. Lineage (GTDB taxonomy): Bacteria > Myxococcota_A > Bradymonadia > REDH01 > REDH01 > JBILLP01. Next base: position 6,002 of record JBILLP010000026.1, on the reverse strand, counting down.
CGTTGTCGGTGACGGTGAGCGTCACGAGGTAGTCGCCGCCGGTCGTGTAGGTGTGGCGGGGCTGCGAGTAGAGGGAGTTCGAGCCCGGGCCCGACACCTCTGCCGAGCCGTCGCCGAAGTTCCAGCGGAAGGTCAGGTTCCTGAAGAGCGTCGACCCACCGACCGCCGGGCAGGTGCCCTCGTCGGGGTCGCAGCTCTGTGTGCCGTCGAAGGTCGCCGGGTCGCCATTGGCGTCGGAGTAGGTCTCGGGGCCTGCGTCGGCGATGACGCGCGGGTTGACGTTGAGGTTGACCAGCGCGTGGTCCTCTGCGCCGTTGTTGTCGATGATCGTCAGGTAGGCCCACGAGGTGCCCGCGGTGTTGATCGTGTGGGTCACATTGAGGCCGGGCAACACGGTGCCATCCTTCACGGTCCAGAAGGCGCTGGCGATCGTGCCGTCGGGGTCGAAGGCCGCCGAGCCGTCGAGCGAGAACGACTCGCCGCGCGGCACGATCCGGCTCGTGAGGATCTGCGCCCCGTCGGCACGCGGCTCGCGGTTGAGTGACGGGTCGAACTCCCAGGCCCCGATGTCGGGGTTCGACCCGATCGTGCGGGCGCGGCCGTTGATGTCCTTGGTCGGCATGTTCGGCGCCGACGTCGTCCCGGCGTTGATCGCCGGCGACTCCGCCCACAGGCCGCCGTCCCACCAGCGCGGGTAGTCGTCCCAGTCGTCGTCCTCGACCCGCGGGTCGGCCGTGGTGTTGCCGCTGTTGGTCGAGAAGGCGCCCGAGGTCGTCGAGGCATTGAAGAAGGCGTTGTTCCGCAGCGTGTCGGTCATGTCGTAGCTCGACGAGCTGGCGTCCTGCACGGCGACGGCGGTGACCGCGACCACGTTGTTCCACGCGTTCGCCGTGTGCGAGTAGCTCGACGACGAGCCACGGCCCCACAGGATGCCGACGCTCGACATGTGGACGATCGTGTTGTTGACCAGGCTCGTCGTGAAGCTCGTCCCCGCGGAGCTGACATAGGCGTAGACGCCGTAGGACCCGTGCGTGATGTAGCTGCTTCGCACACGCGACGAGGCGCCGTACGTGTACACCCCGATGAACGAGCCGTCGCCGATGAACGACGACGTCAACACGTCGACCAGGTTCGACGAGCTCGTCACGTCGGTGGCGTAGACCCCGTAGTCGCCCACATAGCGTCCCTCGGTGTCCTCGAAGACGGGCGACCGCGGGCCGAACACCCTGAAGGCAACCGACGGGTACTCGAGCCGTACCTTCTGCACCTTGGCCGTGGCGTCATAGAAGCGGAACCCCTCCCACTGGCCCGGAACCGGTGTCGTCGAGTTCGGCGAAAGGACCGCCGGGCTCCCGGTCGTCGGGAAGGTGTAGAGCGAGCCCGGCGCGAAGTGGAACTCGACCTTCGTCGAGTTGCCGACCGTGGTGGCGCCGCCGAGCGTCCAGGTGCCGCCCATGTCGTCGCTGGTCGACACCCGGATCTGCGCGCCGGCCTCGAAGGTCAGCCTCACCCCGCTCGTGACCACGATGTCGCCGAGCACGCTGTAGACGCCGTTGGCCGCGGCGAAGGTGAAGTCCTCCCACAGGAAGCCCTCCATGTTCGGACCCACCCGCACGCCGTCCCAGTTCAGGTACCCGATGAACGAGCCTGAGCTACCGAGCTTGCGTAGCGGCGAGAACTTCGTCGGCGTGTAGTCGCGGTTGGTGATGTCGGCGTACAGCGGGTTGTACGAGAAGCAGGTGCCCGTCGGCGAGTAGCTCCCCGCCGACCCGTTGCCCCACAGGTTGGAGTTGCCGCAGGACAGCGATACCGGGTAGCTCGTCGAGCTGGTGTCACGGTAGCCTGCGCCGGCGTTGTGTGAGACCACGGTGTCGGAGATCGCCGGCAGGAGCACGTAGCTGCTGCTCGAGCTGCGAAAGACGTCGATGCCGTCGCCGCTGTTGTGTGCGATCGTCAGGTTGTCGAGGCTCAGCGAGAGCGAACCCACGAAGCCATTGTTGAACGCGTAGATGCCGTCGGCGCCGTTGTCGTAGACCTGCCCGCTCGTCCAGTTCACATTGGCGTTCGAGAGGTAGAGCCCCTGCTGTGTGCTGTTTCGGATCGTCACGTTCCGCATGTCGACGGTCGCCGGCGTACCGATGCCACCGTCTCGCTGCGCGAAGACGCCGACCTGGTTTCCATACAGCACGGTGTCCTCGACGTTGGGCGTGCCGCCGTCGATGTAGACTCCGTACTCCGACGCGTCGTGGATCGTGCAGCCGATGACGAGGTGGTCGTTGTTGTACAGCGACACGCCACGCTTGGCGTAGCCGATGTCGACCTGGCCGACGTTGAACGAGAAGGCGTTCGCCGGGATCACGATGCCGTACCAGTCACCCCGTGCCGGGGTCGCGGCCGCGGAGGTCACCGTCACCGGCGAGGAGTTCGTGCCGTCGAGCTCCAGCTCGCCCTCGACGCGCAGCTCTGCCTTCGAGACGTCGAGGCCGCCCGACATCGAGTCGGTCGTGGCAAACCGGATGCGCGTGTTCGGCTGGAAGGTCAGCTTCGCACCCGTCACGATCACCACGTCGCCCGAGGCATCGACGGTCGTGCCGGGGGTGAAGGTCTGGTTGGTGTACCAGAAGCCGTGGAGCCCCGCGCCGGTCGGGTCGCCGGCATAGGGGACCGCGCCGACCGTCTCCGCCGGGTTGGTCGGGAAATAGTAGCGCGCCGGCGAGCGCTCGGTCGGCGTGAAGTCGCCGTTGGCCGGATCCTTGAGCAGCGCATTGTACCTCAGCCAGCCGCTGAACTGGCTCGCCTGCGCGAAGGCCGTGTTCCAGACCACGTTGCCGCTGAAGCTGTTGAACGACACCGGGTAGCTCGTCGAGCTGCCGTCGCGCAGCACGGCATCGCTCTCGCCGATGATGCTGTCGCTGATCGAGATGCTGTGGCCGTACGACGACGACGAGCTGCGAAAGGCGTAGACCGCGCTGTCACTCCCCGTGCCGACGTCGTAGAAGGTGGCGTGCGTGATCGTCGTCGTCTGCGTCCCGATGTAGCTCACGTTCGCGCCGTAGACGCCGTACCTGCCGCCCCAGAAGACCGTGCGGTCGACCGTCAGCAGCGCGTTCGACGAGTAGACGCCGTAGAGGCAGCCCTTGAACCAGGAGTTCAGCACCTGCAGCCGGCCGGCGCTCGTCACCACGCCCGACACCGACGTCGTCGGGCAGGTCACGCGCAGCCCGCTGACCGAGAAGGTCCCCGTGGTGCTCGGTGTGCCGAGGTTGATCGCGTAGCCTGCATGGCGATCGACCGTCAGGTTCGACACGGTGAGCTGGGCCGGTGCCAGCCCGTTGTCGAGCCTGATGGCGTTGTTGGCGCTGTAGATGATCGAGTTCTGCAGGTTCAGCGTGCCGCTCGAGGTGACACGCAGGCCCGCCCACTGGCCCGACGAGGTCCCGGTCTCAACGGTGAAGGTCACCGGATTGGCCGCGGTGCCGTTGGCCCGGAGCGTGCCGTTGACCGTCAGCTCGTAGCTCGTCGAGGTCCCGTTGCGGGCCTGCACAACCACGCCCGGGTCGATGTTGAGCGTGACGCCGCTCGCGACGCTGACGGTGCCCGTGAGGATGTAGGGACTGCCGGCGGCCGTCCAGGTCGTGTCGAAGTTCACCGCGCCCGTCACGGTGGTCGCCGCCTCCGCGGCGCGCAGGCCGACGAGTGACGAGAGCAGGGCGACGACCAGTGCAAGGAGGGCGTTGGTGGCTCGCATGGGCTTGTTCGATACGGGGTTGGGCGTGCGGCACCGCGGCGCGCGCAGGACAAGGGGCGGGAGATGTCGCTAGCAGCCGCGCCGATCCGATGGAAGCGCCTGCCCGGGGGCCCACCTGCCGGCGGAGCCCCGACGCCCAGGTCACCTGCGACCGGGCAGGCTCAGTCCTTGAGGGCGCGGTCGATGCGGGCGAGCACGGCCCCGTTGGCCAGCGTCAGTGCCTTCTTGATCAGGCCGGCGCCCCGGATGCGGCCGCGCGTCGAGAAGGCCATCGTCCACTCCAGCTCGCAGCGCCCGTCACCCAGGTCGGTCAGCCGGTAGTCCTCGGCAAACGACTCGAGCAGGCCAATCGTGCTCCGGGCGAAGGTGAACGCGATGCGCCGCCCGGGATCCCACGCGAAGAAGTGCTCCTCCGCCTGGAGCGGCCCGACCCAGACGTTGCGGGTGGCGCCCCGCCCGAGCGGCGCAGGGCTGGTCCACTCGACCCGGTCGACGATCCACCGGCGCCAGAACTCCGGGTCCTCGAACCGCCTGAACAGCTCGTCTGCCGACACCGGCAGCTCCCGCCGCACCGTGATGCAGAGGGGTGCCACCGCGAAGAAGGTGCCGTCGACCGGGGTGTGACTGTGCAGGCTCTGCATCGCGGACTCCCGGGTGGCAGGGACAGCCGTCCCGCTACCAGCCCGGGGCGCGCACGGTCAACGAGCCTCAGCAGACCGCGCTGGTCATCGACATCCAGCCGAGCAGCCAGCACCAGATCCGCACCAGCACCGCCGCCGCCACCGTGCCGACCAGCGCGAAGTAGACGAGCGTCGCCACAATCGCCACCCACGACGCGATCATGAAGAAGCCATCCTCCTCGAGCTCGGCGACCGAGACAAAGAGCACCGCCAGCGCCGGCAACGAGTTGCTGAACGGGATGCCCGGCAGCGGAGCCGCGATCAGCACGCCACTCGCCGCCACGATGTAGCCCCCGAGCCGGTGGGCGAAGTCGCCGGTCGCGAGCCGCGTGAGCCTTGGGCGGGCAACGCGGCGGCAGAGCCGCAGCACCCGCTCGCACGTCTTGAGCATGACCGCCCACAGCTCTGCCCGCAGCACCACCGAAGCCATCTTCTCGGGCAGCCACGGCGTGTGGGCCCCCCGCGCCTTCTGCAGGCCCAGCACCGTCAGCGACGCACCGGCCGCCAGCGAGATCGGGCCGAGCGACATGGGCTGCAAGAAGGGCAGCGAATGCAGCAGGCAGATCAGCGAGAAGCCGTCATCGCGCAGGCGCTCAAGCACCTCCCCGACCGACAGGGGCCTCTGGCGAGCAATCTCGATCGAGGCCTCGAGCGTGCGGACGAGTTCGGCGTGATGCGGCATGCTGGCTTCGCGGGGGGGGGGTGGGGGACGAGACACGGGAGCGCGGGCGCTGCGACCGGCGTCGAACGCTGTCAACCAGCACGACGCCCGACCCCGCGTTGCCCGCGGGCCGCGCCGGTGCTAGCGCGCCCTGACGCTCGGCGCCACTTCGAGCCACAGGCCCGACCCCACCCCGGACACCCATGCCGCGACTCGATCCACGCCTGCTCGCGCTCTCGCTGCTGCTGCTCGCCGCCTGCTCCGCCGACGACGACGCGACCGGCAACGCGGACACCGCCGACGCCTCGGGCGACGCAGGTGCCGGCGACACCAGCGACACCGGCACCGACGACACAGGGCCCGTGACCGCGACCGCGCGGTTCGAACCCGACGGCGAGGGCTTCTTCCGTATCCCGTGGCCCGCCGACGGCAGGGTCCTCGACGACGGCACCGTCGACCTCTCCGATTTCCCGCGGGCCACGACCGGCATCCTGCAGACCTACCGCCGGTCGATGGAGAACGTGATCCGCGGCTTCTCGACCATGCCGGTGGTCTACGTGAACCTCGACGCGACGCTGCCGGCCTCCGCGCTGCCGACGCCGGCGGCGTCGCTTCGCGACGACGCGCCGGTCCGGCTCGTCAGGCTCGAGGCAGGCTCCTGCTCCGGCCCCGTGCCGGTCGAGACCCGCCTCTCGACGGTCAACGACACCTTCCTGCCCATCCACACGCTGCAGGTCGCGCCGGTCCCGGGCTTCGTGCTCGCCCCCGGCGCAACCTACGCGCTGCTGGTCTCGCGGCGCTGGGGCGACGGCGTGACGCTCGGCGCCTCGCCCGCCTTCGCCGCGGCGCTCGACGGCGCGGGCGACCCCGCCGCGGTGGCGGGCCTCGCCGGGCTTGCCGGCTGCGCCCGCTC
>JBILLP010000365.1:0-4208 GCA_044376025.1 Bradymonadia bacterium | reverse complement strand
GCCATCGGAGACCGGCGCTGCTGGTCGGCACGCGCCCGCACCGCGTCGCGCGGCCGAGATCAACCCGGATGCTGCCGCGAAGCGCCCAGACGCGCTCCCAGCCGTGGAGCTCAACGACGAGCTGGCTGCCTTCGACGCGGAGAGTGGGCACGGTCGCCTCGGAGGTCTATCGAGCCAGGAAGCTCGGGACGGCGTCGACCTCAAGCACGGCGGAGACGTAGGTGCATTTGCCGTTCGCACCGGGTTCGAGGTCTGCGAGGTTGGGCAGCAGCGGGACGATCGCACGGCTCTCGTTCGGGGCGTACTCGGTCGCGACGGCGGAGATCTCCTCGACGCTCACGCCTGCGCCCATGTAGCCATGCCAGCTCCCGTCGGGCTGCTCGCGAAGCTCGACGATGACACCGATCAGGTTGAGGCGGAAGTTCGCCTGGAACAGGTCGACATCGAGTGGGTAGTCGAAGGGGCCCAGGCGCAGCACGCCGTCGACGATGGCGGTGGGCTCGAACCCAACGACCGGCTTCTCGGGCTGGACCTCGAAGGTCTGCCCTGCCTGGATGAGTCCCTTGGTGCCGAGGATCGGGTTCGGGTTGGTCGCCCGGTAGAGGGTGACGCCCACGGAGTCATCATGGGTGAAGTCGTCGAGGTCGTCGAGCTCAAGGATGAGGGAGAGCCGACCCTCGTTGACCGCGTCTCCGATGAGTCCGTTCACGGGCTGGCCGACGATCGAGTAGACCGACGACCAGACGGCGCCGATCTGGTTGTCAATGCCCGGGACGCCGTCAGGCGACGTGAAATCACGCTTGCCGCAGGCCTCGCGGTCGGTGGCGGTGCTGACCCTGCCATCGAGGTCGAAGCCCGGCGCCGTCGACGAGTTCTGCGAGCCTGCGACCGTGATGCTCCTGACGAGCAACGCCGGTCGCGGTGCCAGGGTGCCGAGCGCGGTCGATGTCCCGGGTGGTGTCGGGTACACGGGTCCTGACGCCGTCCCTGTCGCCTCCTCCGCGTCTTCGCATCCGACGCCGACGCTGCACACGAGGGCAAGCAGTAGCGCCGAGCGACGAGGGTTCCATCGGCTCATGTGGCCTCCAGGTCGCCGAGCGTCGAGGTGACGAGTCCGGGGCCGTCCCCGAAGCTCGCGAGGTTCGCGCCCATGGCGTTGGCCATCGTGAAGGGGACCTTGGCCACGTTGTCCTGAATCTCGGAGACGATGTGCACCCCGGTGCGGAGTCGACCGCCCATCGAGCCGCACACCACGATCGGGTACCGGTCGATCGAGTGCGTTCGTCCGTACGACACGTCTGAGCTGGCAAGGATGCCGCAGTGCTCAAGCAGCGTGCCGTCGCCCTCGGGAATCGCGTCGAGCTTCTGCAAGAAGGTGTTGAGGTCGCCCATGATGCCCTTGACGATGGTGTTGACCATCGGCTGGTCGCCGGGCTCATCGTGGGTGAGCTGGTGGTGGCCGGCGTTGGCACCGGGGTAGAGCACGTTGTTCACCGGGGTGCTGTACCACAGGCTGAAGACGCGGGTCTGGTCGCAGGCGAGCGCCATCGCGAGCAGGTCGGCCATGGTCGCCGCGATGACCGGCATCTGCGGGCGGCCATCCACGAACGGGATCTCGTCGACGGCGGGCGGACGCATGCAGGCCGCGAGGTTGGGTGGATCCTCGAGCAGGCGGGCGATGCGGAGCTCAAGGTCCCGCACGGCGGTGAAGTGCTGGTCGAGCCGCGCCCTGTCTGACGCACTCGCGCGCCGCTGGAGCGCGAGGGAGTCCTCCTTGACGGCATCGAGCACGCTCCGGCGCAGCGACAGCTTGGGGTCGACGATCGGCTCATCGCCCGGTGCCCTGAACTCCGCGCCGAAGAGCCGTTCGAACAGCGCGACCGGGCTGTACTCCGCGGGGTTGATCGTGTTCGGGCCGGTGTGCGACAGCCCGCGCGCTCCCGGTTCGACGGCGATCTCGAGCGACCTGAACCGGGTCTGCGAGCCGACGGACTCCGCGAGGATCTGGTCGATGCTGGGGCCGGCGAAGGTGTAGTCGGCCCCGTTGCGAAGCAGCGGTCGACCTGAGAGCAGCCCGGCCGGGCCGCCGGCATGGGCCGCCGGGTTGCCGGTCGTCACCTGCATCCTCGAGATCACCGTGACGTGCTGCTTCATCGGCGCGAGCGGCGAGAGCTGCTCGCTCAGCTCCCAGTTGGTGCCGCTGCCGGTCGGGGTCCACTGGTCGGGGATGCCCTGCCCGTCTCCCGGGAGCACGCCGTTGCCCCAGAAGAAGAGCCCGAAGCGCTTGGGGAAGGAGTCGACCTCTGCGGCGCTCGCGTACCGGGGAACATGGAGCGCCTCAAGCCAAGGGATGCCGACCGAGACGGCCGCGCCGCCGAGGATGCCTCGAAGGAAGGTGCGACGTGAGGGGAGCCTGCGGTTCATGGGGTACCCTCCTTCGGCAGGGCGGCGAGCCTGAAGGCCGGGCTCAGTGCGACGGCCAGCAATGTGGGCTTGAGCCGGTAGCCACCCGACTCGAAATCACGTGCGATGGCCTCGATGCGTTCGAGCTCCGTGTAGTTCTCCTGGTGTCCCGACGCATACCTGAAGAGGCTCTGCACGAAGCAGGTCCCGAAGTCGCGGTGCTCGACGAGCCGGGCCGCGAACTCGCGCGGATTGTCAAACGCAGCGCCGTCGAGATCGCCTGTGGGGTCGATGTCGGCCCCGTTGTCGAGCGTCCTGAAGCGGCCGATCGCGTCGAAGTTCTCGAACCCCAGCCCGATGGGGTCGGTGAGGTCGTGGCACCCGGCGCAGCTTGGGTCGGAGGCATGCTTCGACAGTCGCTCGCGCAGCGTCCTGGCATTGGCGTCGACCTCGGGGATCATGGTGTTGGCGTTCACCGGGGGGGGCTGCACGGTCTTGCACAGGAGTCGCTCCCGGATGAACTTGCCGCGCTCGGTGGCGGACGAGGCGATTGCGTGCGAGTGCGGGGCCAGGAAGCTCACCTGCCCGAGGAAGCCGGCGCGGACGGAGTCGGGCGGGTAGACGTACTCCGCGAAGCCGTCGCGTGCGGGCGCCGGGACGTTGTAAACGGAGGCGAGCTCTCGATTGAGGAAGGTGCGGGGCTGCACGAAGAGGTCGCGGTAGTCGCCCTCCTCCTCGAGGAGCAGCGCCTCGATCGTGCGGAGCGTCTCCTCGCGGGCACTCGGACCGAGGCTCGAGCTCGCATGCTCGAAAACGGTCGGGTCCTTCGACAGGTGGTCTAGCTCGTAGAGTGTGAAGTACTCGTTGAAGAAGTTGCGAACGCCCTGGTAGGCGCGCGGGTCCTCGAGCATGCGCGCCACCTGGGTCGTGATGCCCTCGTCGGTGAGCAGCTCGCCGGCCTCGCCGGCGCGGAGCAGCTCGTCGTCGGGGGTGGAGTTCCACAGGAAGTAGGAGAGCCGGCTCGCCATCTCGAGGCTCGAGTGGCGGGACTGGCGCGGGTTCTGCGGGTCGGGCTCGGCGATCTCGACGCGGTACAGGAAGTTCGGGGACTGCAGGATGGCCGCGATCGCGAACTCCAGCCCGCCGTCGAAGCTGCCGAGGGCGTCTGAGGCGTCGCCCGCGAGCCTGACCAGCCGGTCGGCCTCTTCGGTCGCAAGCGGCCGGCGCCAGGCGCGTCGCCCGAGGGTCGACAGGGCTGTCCGTGCGCAGGCGTCGTCTCGGACTGCCGCCGGCTGGCAGTCGACGAAGCGCGCGCGCCGGGCTGGGTCCGCGAGCACCTGCTCCGCGATCGAGTACGAGAGCGCCTCCATCTGCTCGGTGCCACGCGGCGACATGCTGTTCTGAGACGCCCCGATCGACAGGAAGCCCGAGGCGGAGGTGTCAGGCTCGGGCACGCGCGCCACCGCGAGGCCATCGCCGAAGAGGTCGTTCAACGACTGCCTGAACTGCGTCTCGGTCAGCCGTCGCAGGCTCGCCTCGGCCGGGATCAGCGCCGTCGGCTCCGACGTCACCGGGGCGGCAGTGTCCTCGCAGGCAGTGAGGGCCGTGAGGCCAGCAACGAGGAGCGGCAGCGCTGACCGGGTGGCTCGAGCTGGGTAGGACCGCATCAGGATTCCCTCTGGCATGGAAGTCGGCTCTGCGACGGGGCCTCGTGCCCGGAGGCAGGGGCGGCCCTCAAAGGTGGCATGGGGCACAGCGAAGTCAAGGCGCGGCGAAGTCGTCGCGATCGTGCTGCGGGGCCGCCG
>JBILLP010000364.1:0-4231 GCA_044376025.1 Bradymonadia bacterium | reverse complement strand
CCGGCGCGGTTCCGCACGGCTCCGCTGCGGGACGGCCTGTGCCGACGAGGTGCGGGCTGCCAAGACGGTCGTCGCCGGCGTCGCCGGCATCACCTCGGTCTCCGGCTGTGACGACGCCCCGCCCTGCCCCGCGCCCGACGGCTCCGGCGCCGCCGACGACGACGGGTCGGGCGACATCGAGCGCGCCGTCGCCCTCGGGTCGCCCCGCGAGCTCACCTGGTCGCCGCCGACCGATGCGTCCCGCCCCGGCACCGGCGGGGGAGCCCTCGGCAACCGCCCGCGCACCTACCGCGTCGCCGCCGGAGACACCCTGTCGCTCATCGCCGCCCGGACCATGGGCGACGGCGCCCAGTGGCAGCGCATCTACGAGCTCAACCGGGACCTCATCGGCGCCAACCCCGAGCGCCTGCAGCTCGGCGTCGAGCTCCGCATCCCACAGGACTGACGCCTTGCCTCCGGTTCAACCGCTGGACTAGGAGCGGCCGACTCCACGACCCCGCCGAGCCCCACGGGCAACCCGACGGCCTCTCGATCCCCTGTGCCGAACATGTCCGCGAACCCTGACATCAGCGTCGTCATCCCGGTCTACAACGAAGAAGGCATCCTCTCCGCCTCGCTGGCCGACCTCTTCGAGAAGCTGGCCCGCTCCGAGAAGCTCCGCGGGCTGACCTTCGAGATCATCCTCAGCGCCAACGGCTGTCGCGACCGCACGACGGACATCGCGCACGAGATCATGCAGCGGCGGCCCGAGCTGAAGCTCATCGAGAGCGCGGAGCCCAACTACGGCAAGGCGCTGCGCCAGGGCATCCACGCCGCGCGCGGCACCTTCGTCATCTGCGACGAGATCGACCTCTGCGACGTCGACTTCTACGAGCGCGCCATCTACCGGCTGCGCGAGGAGGGCTACGACCTGGTCGTCGGGTCGAAGCGCCTCGAGCGATCGTTCGACAAGCGGCCGCCGATGCGCCGCTTCGCCTCGGGCATGATCAACTGGCTGCTCTGGCTCGCGACGGGCTTTGAGGGCACCGACACCCACGGCCTCAAGGCGTTTCGGCGCGACCGAGTCATGGGCGTGGTCGACAAGTGCGTCGTCGACAAGGACATGTTCGCCAGCGAGCTCGTGATCCGCGCGAGCCGGTCGCAGCTGCGGTGCACCGAGATCCCGGTCGAGGTCATCGAGAAGCGGGCGCCCTCGATCCAGCTTGCACGGCGCGTGCCCCGGGTGCTGCGCCAGCTCGGCACCCTCGCCTGGGTCATCCGCGTCAAGAATCGATGAAGCGCGTCGCAAACCTCTCGGTCGACCTCGACGGACTCGCGCACTACCACCGCATCCACGCGATTGGAGCCGACGCCGACCCGCGCGCGATCTACGAGGTCGCGATGCCGAGGCTGCTCACCTTCTGCGAGCAGCACGGGGTCAGGATGACGCTGTTCGTCATCGCCTCTGACCTGCAGTTCACCGAGGCGGTCGACGCGCTCCGGCGCGCGCTCGAGGCCGGCCACGAGCTCGCCTCGCACACGTTTCGGCACCCGTACCACATCAGGGAGCTCTCCGAGGCCGGGATCGCCGAGGAGATCGATGAGGCCGGCCGCTGGATCGACGAGGCGCTCGGCGTCAGGCCGGTCGGCTTCCGCACGCCCGGGTACAACGTCGACTCGCGCATCCTGGCCCTGCTTTCGGAGCGGGGCTACCGCTACGACTCGAGCGTCTTTCCGTGCCCGGCCTACTTCGCGGCGAAGACGGCGATCATGGCCCGGATGTCGTCGCAGGGTCGCCCGTCGGGCTCATCGGCGGTCGATCCGGCCTCACTGCTCGCCCCGATCGACCCCTACCACCCCTCGCGCTGGGCCTACTGGCGAAGGGGCGATCGCAAGCACAGCCTGCCGATCTGGGAGATCCCTGTCGGGGTGACGCCGGGACCGCGGCTGCCGGTGATCGGCACCTCGGTCTGCGCGCTTCCGCCGGTTGCTGCCAAGGCACTCGCGCACGCCTTCAGGGCCGGGCGCGACTTCGTCGAGGTCGGGATCCACGCCGTCGACTTCATGGACGAGCGAGACCCCGGCGTCGCCGCGGAGCTCGCGGCCCGTCAGCCCGACCTGCGGCGGTCGTGGCCCCGCAAGTCTGAGTCGCTTGGCGCGTTCGTCGACACGCTCCGCACCACCCACACGATGGGGACGCTCGCAGAGATGGTCGATGAGCTCGACCGGCTCGAGCCTGACGCCGACGCCCGGGGGCGGCGATGACGGCGGCGGGGCATCCGGCGCCGGCCGCCACCCGCTTCGCGCGGTTCGAGGGCGCCTCGCTGGTCGGCCTGCGTGGCAAGGATGCCTTGTCGTTCCTGCAGACCAAGCTCACGCAGGACGTGCGGACGTGGAGGCAGACGGGCGGTGGCGCGGCCGGCGCCGTCGACATCCAGGGACGCCTGCTCTTCGAGGCCGAGTGCTGGCTGGCCGGACCCAACGAGGCCTTGTTGCTGGTGTTCGGCGTCGAGGCCGAGGCGGTGATCGCCCACCTCGACCGCTACGTGATTTCAGAGGACGTCACCTTCGAGGACCTCTCGACGACGCACGCCGTGGTCCTGCTGCTCGGGGGAGCGACGGACCCCGTGCGCACCTTCGAGCGCCATGACGACGGCCGCATCGAGGTCAGCGGCGATCTCGGGGCTGGCGCCTCGGGGTTCATCGCCGTGCCGCGGGGCGCGATCGACGCCATACGGGGCCGGCTCGTGACAGGCGGTGCGGTCGAGCTGCCGCTGCAGGCCTGGCTCGACGCCAGGGTTGCAGGCGGCCTGCCGACGCTGGGGCGCGAGTATGGCGCCGCGGAGATCATCCCGCTCGAGGCCGGGCGATGGTCAACTGTGAGCTTTCGAAAGGGCTGCTACCTTGGGCAGGAGGTCATCGAGCGCCTCTACTCCCGGGGGAGCCCCGCACGCCGGCTGCTCCACCTCGAGGGGCTGCGCAGCGCGACCGCCGTCGGCAACGTGATCCGGTCGGCCGGCGACGACGCGGGCGTCGTGCGCAGCGTCGCGACGGTCGACGGCGTGCACCACGCGCTCGGGTTCGTGAAGCGGGCCTTCTTGAGGCCTGACGCCACGTTCGAGCTCGACGGCGAGCCCGTGCCGTCGTGGAGCTACGTGGGCGGCGAGCGCCCGGAGCAGGTCTGAGCGCGATGCCCCGATGGCGTGCGGCCACCCTCGCGGTGTCAGGGCAGTGCCTGGTGTGGACCGCCTGCGCCGGGGCCGCGGTGCCCCGGGCGCCGGCCATCGGCGCGGCGACCGGCTGCCCCGATGCGCCCCCCGCGCCGCCGGCACCGCGCGGACCAGACGCGCTCTGCGGCATCTGGCGGGTGGAGTCACCCGACCAGGAACCGCTTGGCTTCGCCGCCGTCGATCGCGACGAGCTGAGCGTGACCAACCCCCGCGGCGAGTGGCAGACGGGCGCCTGGGCGGGTTCGGGCCCGGTCACCGAGCAGGGGTTCGACCTCGAGGTGCGGTTCGCGGCGTCGGGCAGCGAGCAGCTCCAAGTCCTGACTGCGCCCACGCGCGACGAGCGGCTGCGGCTGGTCCCCGAGGGCACCGACGCGTGGCTTGTCCTCGACCGGTTCGCCTGGTCGCGCTGGACCCGCGTCTCAGCCTGTCCCGAAGACGCCGCGCGCCCGCTGCACAGCGCGCACGGGTGGCTCCTGGGTGTGACCGCCACCCTGCCGCCGACCGCCGTCGAGGAGCCGGCCACCCCAGAGGGCTCGGGGCAGGCCCCGAGCGCGCCGGCAGCAGGGTCCGGCAGCGGGGCCTCGCCATGAGGCCGCTGATCCTCGCCTCGACCTCGACCTACCGACGCGCACTGCTCGGGCGGCTCGGCCTGCCGTTCGAGGTCGAGGACCCCGGGCTCGACGAGGCTCCCTTCAAGCATCGCATCGCCGATCCGCGGCTGCTGGTCTCTGAGCTCTCGCTGGCGAAGGCGCGCGCCGTGGCGGCGCGGCACCCTGAGGCTTGGGTGCTCGGGTCTGACCAGGTCGCCGTGGTCGAGGGCACCCGGCTCGGCAAGCCCGGCAGCCGCGACCGGGCGATCGAGCAGCTCATGCTGCTCTCGGGGAGGACGCACGAACTTGTCACTGGAGTCGCGCTCCTCTGCCTCGCCACCGGCACCGAGCGCGTGGCCCTCGATGTCACGCGCCTCTCTGCTCGACGCTTCGATCGCGGTGAGGCGACGCGCTACGTCACGCTCGACGAGC
>JBILLP010000025.1:0-13011 GCA_044376025.1 Bradymonadia bacterium | reverse complement strand
GCATCGACCGAGCCTCGCTTCATCCGCTGGTACTCGCACGATGGGCAGCTCCTGCGCGAGTCTCCCGCCCATGGGGAGTCCGGGCAGCTCTTCGCCCACGTGGGGAGCGCCGCGGCGGCGGTCTATGCGGAGCTGGGCAGCTACGAGGGGAGCACCTTCAGGGAGGTCTTCAGGTCTTCGCTGCTTGCGCTGCCGCAGCGCCACGCCGGGCTTGGCGAGGTCAAGTGGCGCAGGGTCGAACCGGCGCAGGGTGGCCGCGAACGGGCCACGGTCGCGACCGGCTTCGGAGCGCATGTGCCGATCGGCTCGAGGTCAGGCGCCTCGTCACCGCAGGGTGCAGAGGGCCTGCACGTCCCGGGGCGCACCTGGAGCGCCCCCGGCACCAGCCCGGCCGGGGCGTGGAGCCGCTGATGAACGGCCACCTGCAGTTCGTCCTGCACGCCCACCTGCCCTACATACGGCACCCCGAACACCCCTATCACCTCGAGGAGAACTGGCTGTTCGAGGCCATCCTCGAGACCTACCTGCCGCTGCTCGAGGTGTTCGAGGGGCTCGAGAGGGATCGCGTCCCGGGTCGGATGACCATCTCGATGTCGCAGCCGCTCATGGCGATGCTCGACGATGAGCTGCTCCGGGACCGCTTCGTGCGGCATGCGGAGCGCCTCATCGAGCTCGCGACCCGCGAGGTGGCGCGCAACGCCGGGGACGACGCGTTCGAGCCGCTCGCCCACTACTACCTCGAGCGGCTCGATCGCCTTCGTCGGCTCTACCTCAGGCACGAGCGCGACCTGGTCGGCGCCTTTGCCGCGCTCCATGCCCGCGGCAGGGTCGAGCTCGCCACCTGCGTCGGAACGCACGGCTTCCTGCCGCTGATGCTGCTCCCGAGCAGCCGGCGCGGCCAGATCCTGACCGCCGCAGAGGCCTTTGAGCGGCGCTGCGGCTTCGCCACGCGCGGCATGTGGATGGGCGAGTGCGCCTTCACGCCGGGCGTCGAGCGAGACCTCGCCGACGCGGGCGTGCGGTTCAGCTTCGTCGACAGCCACGCGCTCGAGTTCGCCTCCTCGCGCCCGCTGAACGGGCTGTTCGCCCCGGTGGTCTCCCCCGCCGGAACCGCCTTCTTCGCGCGCGACCCCGAGTCGTCGGCCCAGGTCTGGTCGTCGCATGAGGGCTACCCGGGCGATTTCAACTACCGCGAGTACTACCGCGACGTCGGGTTCGATCTGCCGCTCGACTACATCCGGCCCTACATCCACCCCGACGGGATCCGCGTGAACACGGGGCTGAAGTACCACCGGATCACGCAGCGCGGCTCGGACCACCGTGAACCCTACCAGCCCGACGTGGCCCACGCGACGGCGCGAAGCCATGCCAGGCACTTCGTCGAGTGCCGCCACCGCCAGCTCGCGTGGGCCGCGCAGCGCTGCTCGGTCGTGCCGGTCGTCACCTGCCCCTACGACGCCGAGCTGTTCGGACACTGGTGGTTCGAGGGACCGCTCTTCCTCGACGCCGTCTTCAGGGAGCTCGCCGCGTCGGATCAGGTTGTGGCGACCTCGCCGACCGACTACCTCGCGACCAACCCGGTGCAGCAGGAGGCCCTACCCTCCGCCTCCTCGTGGGGCGAGGCCGGCTACTTCTCGGTCTGGCTCAACCCGGGCAACGCCTGGATCTACCCACTGCTCCACCGCGCTGAGGAGCGCGTTGCCGCCGCGGTGAACGCCCGCGTCGAGGAGCCGGCATGGCGGCCGGTGCTGCAGCAGCTCGTACGCGAGCTGCTGCTGGCGCAGGCGTCGGACTGGGCGTTCATCATCAAGACCGGCACGACGGTCGGGTACGCGGAGGCCCGGACACGGTCGCACCTCGACCACATCGACCGGCTCTGTGACCGCATCGAGGCCTCGGACCTCGAGGGCGCCGCTTCGCTGGCCGCTCCCTGGTTCGAGGCGATGCCCCTCTTCAGCGACGTCGAGCCCCGCCACTGGCGTAGTCCGTGACCGAGGGAGCCCCGCTGCTGACGCTTGCCGGGTACGTGGCGGCGTGGCTGCTGGTGCTCGCTGGGATCGCGGGTGCGGTCCTGCCAGCGCTGCCCGGGTTGCCGCTGGTGTTTGCGGGCCTGCTCGTCGCGGCCTGGATCGACGGGTTCGCGCGGGTCGGGGCCTGGACGCTGGCCTTCTTGGCGGTGCTCACGCTGCTCTCGTTCGTGGTGGAGTACGCCGCGGCCGCAATGGGGGTCAAGCGCGCCGGCGCCAGCCGCTGGGCCGTGATCGGCGCGGCGCTCGGCACGCTGTTCGGTGCCTTCTTCTGGGTGCCGGGGCTGCTGCTCGGGCCCTTCGTGGGCGCTGCGATCGGGGAGTACCTCTTCACGAGGGACTCCGACCAGGCGGGCCGCGCCGGGCTTGCAGCCTGGATCGGCTTTGTCGTGGGGACAGCCGGCAAGCTCGCGATCGTGCTCGCGATGCTCGGCACCTTCGCCGCGGCCTGGTGGTTCGGCTGAGCCGATCTGCCCATTCGCGACGCCCGGAGTCGCGCAGGTAACCCGGAGCGGCACGCGGCGTGTCGCTCGGCAACCGGCTCGGCCAGATGCGCCCGCGCGCTGCGGCATTGCCCCACCGCGTGGTTTGGGGCAGCATGCCCCGAGTTCGTTGTCGGAGGTTCGCCATGAGGCAGTCCGGTGTTGTGTTGGCAGGCTGGATGCGGTTGTTCGTCATCGCGGCAGCGCTCGGGGCTGCGGCCGGCTGCGGGAGCACCGCGGAGACGCCCGGCAGCGGCTGCGAGAACGACTTCGAGTGCCCGGGGGCACGACTCTGCGAGACCGGCGCGTGCGTCGATCCCTCGCGCAGCTGCTCGGCTGATGCGGAGTGTGGTGAGGGTCGGGTCTGCGAGGGCGGGCTCTGCGTCAGGGATCCCGACGCCGTGCCGCCCGACGCGACGGGGGACACCACCGACGCGGAGGACTCCGCCGGCAGCGGCGATACCGCCGAGGATGCACCCGACGAGCTCGATGCCGACACCGGGGACTGCGCGATCCTCTCGTGTCCCGCTGGATCGTCGCTGGTCGACTGCGCCTGCGTTCCCGATGTGGACTGCCTCAGCGACCGGGACTGCGACAGCGGCTTTGCCTGCCTCGGCGGAGGCTGTGTGTTCGAGGCCTGTGCCGGCGATGCTGAATGCGCGCAGGGTACGCAGTGCGTCGGCGGGCGATGCGTCGAGTCGGGAGCCTGCTCCGACGATGGCGACTGCGGCGACGGCGAGCGCTGCTCCCTGACCAGCCGCACCTGCGTGCCGGTGGTGGACTGCACCAGCGACGCCGACTGCCCCGGCGGCTTCTGCTACGCCGGCGCGTGCGAGACGTTCTACCTCTGTTCGGGCGATGAGGACTGCTCGCCGGGCACCTACTGCGGCGAGACGAGCATCTGCCTGCCGCTGCCGGACTGCGCCGCCGACGCCGACTGCGGCGACAGCGAGCGATGCGACTTCGGTTCGTGCGTGGCCTACGAGTGCACCACGGCGGCAGAGTGCGCGCCGGGGTGGAGCTGCCAGGCCGACCGGTGCTTTCCGCCGCTGAGGTGCGCCGCCGCCGGCGACTGCCCGTTCGGGCTGCCGTGTACGGACGGCGTCTGCGTCGAGCCCAACGGCTGCGGCGGCGACGAGGACTGCCCGCGCGGGCGATGCATCTCGGGCGCCTGCGTGCCGCTGCCCGAGCCCGACTGCAGCACCGACGCGGACTGCGGCGCCGGTCGGCAGTGCAACATCGGCTTCTGCTCCCCGCGCGAAGGCTGCGCGACATCGCTCGAGTGCACCGACGGCGAGGTCTGCGTCGAGGGTGCCTGCCAGCCCTCTGACGGAAGCTGCCGGACGACCATCGACTGCGAGGTCGGCGAAGTCTGCTCCTCGGGCGCCTGCATCCCGCGGAGCGGCTGCACCAGCGACGGGCAGTGCGCCGACGGGTACTCATGCGTCGACGGTTCATGCACCTTCGTGATCGAGTGCCGGTCCGACGTCGAGTGCGACGCCGGCCTTGCCTGCGACGGCGGCCGCTGTGTGACGCCCCCGGGCGGGTGCACGGTGACGACCGACTGCCCCTCGACCTGGCGCTGCCAGGCTGGGAGCTGCGTGGCACCCGACTGCGCCGTCGATGCCGACTGCGGAGGCTCCCTGCAGTGCGCCTTCGGGCAGTGCCTGCCCACAACGGGCTGTACCGGCAACGCCGACTGCGACGCGGGCGAGAGCTGCGACCGGATCCAGCAGGCCTGCGTGCCGCTCGTCGCCTGCGACGAGGCACGCGACTGCGGGCTGTACGGCTTCTGTGTCGGAGGGGAGTGCTCGACCTACCGCACCTGCAACTCCGCCGCCGACTGCGCGGCGGGCGCGGTCTGCCGTTCAGGCGTGTGCGCTGCGCCGCCTGACTGCAGGGCCGACAGCGAGTGCGCCGCCGGCGAGCGATGCGACCTTCAGCGCTGCGTGCCGGCCACCTGCTCGGCGACGACACCCTGCCCTGGTGAGTGGGACTGCATCGACAGCACCTGCTGGCCTCCGCTGGTCTGTGCGGCAGACGATGGCTGCGCCTTCCTCGGCGAAGGCGTCTCGTGCGTCGAGGGCTTCTGCCAGCAGGTCGGCGGTTGCACCGCCTCGAGCGACTGCCCCGCACGCTGGTCCTGCCTCGTGGGTGTGTGCATCCCGCCGTCGCCTGACGCCTGCGGGGTCGACCTCGACTGCGCGCCGGGCCTCGAGTGCGAGCTCGGCCGCTGCAACCCGCCGACGGAGTGCTCCAACGACTTCGACTGCGGTCCGGGGTTGCGATGCAGCAACGACGCATGCGTCTGGGCCGGCCTCTGCGTCGGGGACTCCGACTGCCCGGCGGGTGACACCTGCAGCGACGGGCTCTGCAGAACGCCCGGATCGTGCACCCGCGACGCCAACTGCACAGCCCCCGACCATGCCTGCCTCGATGGCGCCTGCACCTGGGCGCCACCCTGCACCTCGGAGGCCGACTGCGGGGGCGCGGCGTGTGTGCGAGGCCGCTGCGACGTCGTGCCCGACTGCGCGAATTTCGAGGACTGTCCGGCGGGCTTCATCTGCGGCTCCGCGGGTCGATGCACCCGGACCGGCACCTGCGCGCTCGATGCCGACTGCGGCGATGGCGAGCAGTGCGTCGCCTTCAGGTGCGCGCCGCTCGGAGAGTGCGCCGAGTCGGCGGACTGCCCCACCGGCGAGTTCTGTAACCGGCTGCTTGCCTCGTGCGAGGCCGTCTCCGGCTGTACGGGCGACGCCGACTGCAGCGCTTCGCAGATCTGCTACGGATCCGTCTGCCAGTCGGCCGCCTCATGTGCCGCCGACATCGACTGCCCCGCCGGGACGATCTGCTCGCGCGAGGCCGCGCTCTGCGTCGCGACACCGAGCTGCATCGCCGACGCGGAGTGCGCCGCCGGCGAGCGCTGCGACGGATTCACCTGCCAGCCCTTCGCCTGCGCGGCGAGCGAGGACTGCTCCGCCGATGCCCAATGCATCGCAGGGCGCTGCCTGCCGCGCTTCACCTGCTCGAACACCTCAGACTGCCTCTTCGGGCTCGAGTGTATCAACTACACCTGCCAGAACCCCGGCGGATGCAGCACCTCTGCCGATTGCCCGATCAACCAGAGCTGCGTCTACGGCGGCTGCTACTTCTTCCCTCCGGCGAACTGCGACCGAGACGTCGACTGCGCGCTCGACGAGACCTGCGAGTATGGGTGGTGCCAGAGCCGCGGCTGCCGCGTGAACGCGGACTGTGACGCCGGCCAGCTCTGCGTCGACAACGCCTGCGTCTCGGGCCGCGAGTGCCTCCGCGATCTCGACTGCCCTGCCGGACAACGTTGCGCCGACGGCGCCTGCGTGCCATGACACGCCCGTTGTCACGGAGGTCGCATGGTGCAGGATCGCGAGACGCTCGAACGCATCGATCGGCTTGATCTCCCCTTCAACCGGTACGGCATCGACCCGTACGGAGTCTCGAAGGAGCACCTCGTCCTCTTCTACTCCGCGATGCGCTGGTTCTACCGAGACTACTTCAAGGTCAGGACCGAGGGCCTCGAGCACGTGCCCAAGCGCGGCCGCGCGCTGATCATCGGCAACCACTCGGGCGGCATCCCGGTCGACGCGGCGATGGTCGCAAGCTCCCTCTTCTTCGACCTCGAGCCGCCGCGCCACGTACACGGCATGGTCGAGTACTTCGCCCAGAAGTGGCCGTTCGTATCCCCCCTCTTCTCGCGGCTTGGGCACGTCACGGGGCTCCCGGAGCACGCTGACAGGTTCCTGCGCGACCAGCGGCTCATCCTGGCCTTTCCCGAGGGCGCCCGCGGCACCGGAAAGCTCTACCGGGACCGCTACAAGCTCGTCCGCTTCGGCACCGGGTTTGTCCGGCTGGCGCTGCGGACGCAGAGCCCGATCATCCCGTTCGCGTTCGTCGGTGGTGAGGAGGCGGTGCCGACCGTGCTCCACCTCAAGCGCCTGGCGCGACTCGTCGGCGCCCCCTACCTGCCCGTCACCCCCTACGGCCTGCCGCTGCCGCTGCCTGTGCCATGCCAGATCCTCTACGGCGAGCCGTTGGTCTTCGCCGGAGACGGCACCGAGCCTGACGACGTCATCCAGGACTGCGTCAACCGGGTCCGGGACCGGATCGAGGACCTGCTCCGCAAGGGCCTGCACGAGCGCAAGCTCGGCTTCCCCTTCTCGAACACCATCCCGTCTCATCTCGCCTGAGCGAGGCACCTCGAGGAGACTCGCATGAAGGTCCTGATCACCGGAGTCAGCGGAGTCCTGGCGCGCATGGTCGCCGAGAAGTGCGTGGCCCACGGACACTCGGTGCTCGGGATCGACCGGCGGCCGTGGCCCGATGCGCCTCACGGCGTGCAGATGTTCAGGGTCGACATCCGCAAGCGACCCGCCGAGGAGGTCTTTCGGGTCCATCGGCCCGACGTGTTGATCCACATGGCGACCGTCACGCACTTCTCGGCTCCCTTCGAGGAGCGCTACCAGACCAACCTCGGTGGCACGCGCCGCCTCTTCGACTACGCAGAGGCCTACGGCGTGAAGCAGACGGTCTTTGTCGGCCGCCACACGGTGTACGGCGCGGCCGCGGACTCGCCGCTCTACCACACCGAGAACGACCCGCCGCTCGGCGGCTCGACCTTCCCAGAGCTCGCAGACCTCGTCGCGGCCGACCTCTTCGCGGCGGCGGCGCTCTGGCGCACCCCGAAGATCCGCACCTGCGTGCTCCGGCTCGTCTACACGCTCGGGCCCTCGCGCCGCGGCACGCTGGCGGGGTTCCTCAGCGGCCGGCGCGTCCCGATGGTGCTCGGCTTCGACCCTCTCTACCACTTCATGCACGAGCAGGATGCCGCAGACGCCATCCTGCTGGCCGCCACCAAGAAGCTCCGGGGCGTCTTCAATGTCGCGGGGCCATCACCGGTGCCGCTGTCGGTGCTCTGCAGGGCGGTCGGCAAGCCGGCGGTGCCCGTGCTCGAGTCGGTCTTCCCGCACATCTGCGGGCGGTTCGGCTTCTCGAAGCTGCCACGCGGCGCCGTCAACCACGTCAAGTACCCGGTGGTCGTCTCCGCAGAACCCTTCGCGGCGGCGACGGGTTTCACGGCGGCCTGGGACGAGGCGAGCACGATGGAGTCGTTTCGCTGGGCGTAGCCCGGTCGGGCCGGACCCGTCGGTCGCCCTGATCGGCCCACGGCGAGCTGTCGGGGTCGCGGCAGGCGGGCTGCGTGTGAGATCACACTTGCCGAAATGGCTGGAGTCTTGCAGGCAAGGGTGGCCGATCTGCGCGTCGCTGCTCCCCGAGGCGCGGAGTCGGTGTCGTGCTCTCCGAGGGTGTCATGGTTCGACTGCTCGAAGGCTCGCTGTTGTTCTGCCTCGCCACCGCGCTCGCCGCCTGTGCGTCCGGAAGCACGGTCGAGGGCGGCGACGGGACACTCGACCCTGGCAGCGTCCGCGACACAGGCAGCGACAGCGCGAGGGACACCTCACGTGACACCGTGACTGACGACGGCAGGGATGTCGGCCGTGACTCCGGGAGCGACACGCAGGCCGACTCGTCGCGTGACGACACCCTCGAGGCAACCGACTCCGGGGGCGACAACGCCGTGGATGCGACGGACACGCGCCCCGACACGACCCCGACCGCCTGCGGCAACGGCACCGTGGAGGCGGGCGAGGCCTGTGATGATGGCGTCGCAAACAGCGGCACCCGACCCGACGCCTGTCGGCCCGACTGCACCGAGGCCCGGTGCGGCGATGGCGTCGTAGACAGCGGTGAGGGGTGCGACGACGGCAACTCAGATGGCTCCGACGGCTGCGGCAATGACTGCACGGCCGCAGCCACGTGGGTCTGCACTTCTTGCGCGGCGGATGCCGATTGTGGCGGCCCTGACGACAACTGCGTACGGCTCGCCGACGGGCTGCGGTGCCTGCAGGCCTGCGACGCGGCCTCGGACTGTGGCAGCGGATTCAACTGCGTGACCCCGGCCGGCTCGCGGGTGAGACAGTGTGTACCGACGTCGAATGCCTGCTCCGACTGCGTCGACGGCGATCGTGACGGCTACGGCGTCGGCGCCTCGTGCACCGGGCCCGACTGCAACGACGCCAACGCGAGCGTCAACCCCGGCAGCGCCGAGGTCTGCGACCTCGTGGACAACGACTGCGACGGCTCGACCGACGAGGGCCTGACCACCTCGAGCTACTGGCGCGATGCCGACGGTGACGGGCGCGGCGCGGCCGGCGCCGCGCCCCAGTCCTTCTGCGCGAACCCGGGCGGCTTCGCCTCGACCGACGACGACTGCAACGACGCCGACGCCGGCGACTACCCAGGTGCCACGGAGCGCTGTGACGGTCGCGACAACAACTGCAACGGCGCGGTCGATGACGGGGCTTCGCTCTCGACCTTCTGGCTCGACGGCGACAGTGACGGCGCCGGCAATGCGGCCGTCACCGCCCAAGGCTGCTCCGCGCCCGTCGGCTACGTCGCCAATGACGACGACTGCGATGACGCGAACCCGGGTCGGCGCCCGGGAGCCCGGGAGGCGTGTGACGGCGTCGACAACGACTGCAGCGGGACCGCCGACGACAACGGGGCCTCGTGCCCCTGCCCGATCTACTTCTACTCCGGGCACACCTACCTGTTCTGCAACGAGCTGCTGACCTGGACCGACGCCCAGGCGCGCTGCGCCTCGGTCGGGTACAACCTGGTCACCGTCGACAGTGACGCAGAGAACAACGCGGTCCTGCAGGTCTGGAATGTCCAGGAGTGCGGGGAGTCCTGTCGAGACTCCGGCGACGGTTACTGTGACGACGGGGGACCCAACTCCAGCTACTCCATCTGCGATCTCGGCAGCGACTGCTCGGACTGCGGCTCGTACGGGAGCCGCGGCCTGCGCGCCTGGATTGGCTTCAACGATCGGGGCACAGAGGGTTCGTGGGCCTGGCCGGGTGCCGGCACGGGCTACACGAACTGGAACGGAGGCGAGCCGAACGACGCGGGTGCAGGGGAGGACTGCGGCGAGGTCTACCTCGGCGGGCGTGATTCGGGGCGTTGGAATGACGTCGAGTGCAGCGCCACGAAGCTTGTCACCTGCGAGTCGTTGTGACCATGCCGATCCCGACCACCCAGCCCAACCCGTCGCTGTCCTTCCACACCGGTCCGCTGCCTGCCGACATCGCCGCGATGCGCCGGCGCTACGAGGGCGAAGGGCTCGATGAGGCCACCCTGCCCTCGAACCCGCTCTGGCTGCTCGAGCAGTGGATCGCGGACGCGGCCGAGGCGGGCTGCCTCGAGCCCAACGCGATGGCGCTGTCGACGGTCGACCGCACCGGGCATCCCCGGACGCGGTTTGTCCTCTGCAAGGGCGTCAACGACGTCGGCCTGCGGTTCTTCACCAACTACGAGAGCGACAAGGCCGTCGAGCTCGGCAGCCGGCCCTACGCCTCCGTCGCCTTCTTCTGGGACAAGCTTGAGCGCCAGATGCGGATCGATGGCAAGGCACACGCGCTGACGCGCCCCGAGAACGAGCACTACTTCGCGATGCGCCCGCGCGAGAGCCAGCTCGGGGCGTGGGCTTCTCCGCAGAGCCAGCCCGTTGCAGGCCGCGCCGAGCTCGAAGCGCTCTACGCCGAGGTCGAGGCGCGGTTCGCGGGCGTCGACGTGCCCTGCCCCCCGTTCTGGGGTGGCTATGTGCTGGTGCCCGGCAGGGTCGAGGCCTGGCAGGGGCGGCCCGGGCGCCTTCACGACCGCGTGGTCTGGAAGCGCGCGGAGTCAGGCTGGAACCTCAGCCGGCTCGCCCCCTGATCCGCGATGGCGAACTGGGTCATCGGCGATGTCCACGGCTGCAGCGCGACCCTCGACGCCTTGCTGGAGCGCATCGGGCAGGTCGATTCAGGCGCCACGCTGATCTTCGTCGGTGACCTGGTGAACCGGGGCCCCGACTCCGGAGGGGTGCTCCGGACCGTCAGGGCGCTCGAGGCACGAGCATCGGTGGTGCTCGGCAACCACGACCTGCACCTGCTGTCGATCGCGGCGGGGCTGGTCGGCCCCGGGGCCCACGACACGCTCGGCGATGTGCTCGACGCCCCCGACCGGGATGACCTGATGGACTGGCTCCGGCGCCGCCCGCTGCTCGTCGAGGTCGACGGGTTCGTCGTTGTCCATGCCGGGCTCGACCCCGGCTGGACTGACGTCGAGGCCGCCTCCGCGGCCGCTTCGGGCGAGGAGCTCCTGCGGGGTGACGGCTGGCGGGGTGGCCTCGCGGCGTGGCGCAGCCGTTCGACACAGCCACGGCCGGCCGAGCTGACGGCCATCGACTGGCTGACCCGGGTCCGGGCGGTCGACGCGCAGGGCCGCGCGGTCGCGGGTTTCGCAGGTCCGCCATCTGAGCTGCCGCCCGGCTCCGCGCCCTGGTTCGAACGCCGGCAGCCTGCGACGACCCGCACCGTCGTCTTTGGCCACTGGGCCCGTCTCGGCCGTCACGTGACGCCGCGCGCCATTTGCATCGACACCGGCTGCGTGTACGGGCGGTCGCTCTCTGCGGTCCGTCTGCCCGACTGCGCGTGGCTCTCGGAGCCGGTTCGCGACGCGACATCGGTCTGGGACGACTGAGCCGCTCGCCCTGGAGTCACCGATGTCGCTCGAGTTCACGCTTCCGGTCACGACGAACCGCGTCGTCGGATTGTCCTACACCCTTCACAACGACGCCGGAGAGCTGCTCGACCAGGCCGGCGGCGACGAACTGCTCTGGTACCTGCACGGACACGGCAACCTTCTGCCTACCGTCGAGGCGAGGCTCGAGGGGCTGCTTGCCGGGCAGGGCGCGACGTTCGTGCTCGATCCGGCACAGGGCTACGGCGAGCGTGACGAGGCGCGGGTGCTGCCGGTCGAGCGCTCCCTGCTGCCACCCGACGTGGCGACCGAGGTGGGCGAGGAGCTGCTGATCGATCTCGGTGACGGCCCCCAGATCTGCGTCGTCGCGAAGCTGACCGAGGGTGAGGCCTTCATCGACCTGAACCATCCGATGGCGGGGATCCGGCTGCACTTCTCGATGAAGGTCGACTCGGTGCGCAGGGCCACCGAGGAGGAGGTCAGCCACGGCCACGTGCATGGTCCCGGCGGGCATCACCACTGAAACGCGCGGTTGCAGTCGAGACGCCGCGATCGTAGAGCATCGGCTCGGTCGATGGGCGCGCGGGAGCGCCGACGTCGACCCCAGGGGCCACGATGAGCGACGATCGGAACGACGCCAAGACCCACGGACCCGTCTCGAAGGGCCAGAGGTTCTTCAGGCTGGCCGGGATGACGGCCGCGGTGGCTGGCGAGTATGCCAAGTCGCAGCTCAAGACCGCGTTCAAGGGCGCCGAGGAGATCGCCAAGGAGCGGGCGGCCTCGCACTCCCGGACCGGCGAGCGCATCGCGCAGACGCTCGGTGAGCTGAAGGGCGCGGCGATGAAGGTGGGGCAGATGGCCTCGATCGGCTCCGACCTGCTGCCCAAGGAGCTCTCTGACGCCCTGGTCAAGCTGCAGAAGGAGGCGCCACCGATGCCTTACTCGGTGATCGCCTCGCAGATTGAACGGGAGCTCGGCGCGCCGCCAGAAACACTGTTTCGGCGGTTCGACCCCAAGCCCTTCGCGGC
Source organism: Bradymonadia bacterium (assembly GCA_044376025.1). Lineage (GTDB taxonomy): Bacteria > Myxococcota_A > Bradymonadia > REDH01 > REDH01 > JBILLP01. Next base: position 858 of record JBILLP010000025.1, on the reverse strand, counting down.
CGCCTCGATCGGGCAGGTACACCGTGCACAGACCGATGACGGTCGCGAGGTCGTCGTCAAGGTGCAGTACCCGGGTGTCGATGACTCGGTCGACTCCGACCTCGCGCACCTCAAGGTCGCGCTGAGGGCCTCGGGCCTCGTCAAGGTGGACCGCAAGGCGCTGAACGCGCTGTTCGACGAGCTGCGGGCGCGACTGCGTGAGGAGCTCGACTACTGCAACGAGGCCGACAACGTCAGGTACTTCAAGCAGTTCCACAAGAAGCACCCCTTCATCGTCATCCCTGACGTGGTGGGGGAGCGCAGCTCGCAGCGTGTGCTCACGCTCATCTACGAGCCGGGCGACCACATCAGGGACCTCGACGCCAAGGGCTACACCCAGGAGCTGCGCGACAAGATCGGCTACAACCTCTTTCACCTGCTTGGCAGCCAGATCTTCGACCTCAAGGCGGTACACGCTGACCCGAACCCGGCGAACATGGCGGTCCGGCCCAACGGCGACATCGTGCTGTACGACTTCGGCTGCGTGAAGCGCATCCCGCCCACGGTCATCCGAGACTACCGGCGGTTGATCGTCGCCGCGATGGAGGATCGGTGGGCCGATGTCGATCGCCACCTCATCGAGCTCGGGGCGAGGAACCCGGCGTTCGAGGCGCTCCCCGGGAGCTTCTACAAGCCCTGGCGCGACCTCTTCTTGACGCCCTACTACGGCGAGCAGCCCTACAGCTTCGGATCATCGAACCTGCACCAGGAGGCGATGCGCCTCATCCCGGAATTCCTGCAGATCGTGAGCCGCTTCACCCCGCCGGTCGAGCTCGTGTTCATCGACCGCGCCGCCCTCGGCCACTACGGCAACCTCAA
>JBILLP010000363.1:0-4237 GCA_044376025.1 Bradymonadia bacterium | reverse complement strand
TTCTCTTCGAGTCCAAGCACACGGCGATCAACCTGAACTTCAGCAACGTGCTGTCGATGCCAATCGAGGAGCTCGCCGGCCTCGGCTGGCGCGTCGAGCGGATCCGCATCAGCACCCCGACGACGCCGCGCACGGCGGTCGTGCTGACGGCGACGACCTACCGGGATGCATCGACGCTGAACCTCAATTATAAGGACAGCATCGTATCGGCAGGTGAGGTTGCGCGGCTCGCCGACCACCTCGTCGCTGCACTCGATGACCTCGAAAGGGCGGCTGGCGCCCTGCCCCCCGAAGCCGGAGCCGCGGCGGGCTCCATGACTCCGAGGACGACATGAAGAAGGTGCTTGTGACCGGCGGAGCCGGCTTTGTCGGCAGCGCGATCGTCAAGGAGCTGATCCCCCGGGGCGTCAAGGTCCGCGTCCTGGCACAGCCCGGGGAGTCGCTTGCGAACCTCGGCGCTGCGGAGCCGGCCGGCGGCGGGCCCGAGCGGGTCGAGGTCGATGGTGCTGCGGTCGAGGTGGTCCGAGGCGACGTGCTGTCGCCGGCAGAGGTCTCCGCGGCGGTGAAGGGCGTCGACACGGTCTTCCACGCCGCGGCGATCTACGACGCGTGGGCCCCGAACCCGTCGAAGATGTATGCGGTCAACAACGAGGGGACCTTCCACGTGCTCGAGGCGGCCCGGAGGGCGAACGCGACGGTGGTCTACACCGCCTCGATCGCGGCGCTGGGCCGGCCTGAGCCGGGCAGGCTGGGTGACGAGACCCTGGCCTACGACGGCTGGGAGGTCGACTTCGCCTACAGCAGGTCGAAGTTCCACAGCATGCGCGTCGCGGAGGGCTTCAGCCAGTGGGGGCTCGACGTGCGCATCGTCTGCCCGGGCATCGTGCTCGGGCCCGGCGATCTTCGCCCCACCCCATCGGGCGCGCTGATCCTGGCGATCCTACGGGGCGAGGCGCGCGGCTACTTCGAGGGTGGCGCGACCTACGTCGACGTCCGGGACGCCGCGCGGGTCCACGTGCTCGCCGCAGAGCGGGGCCGACCCGGCGAACGATACATCGCCACGGCCCACAACCTCGAGAACCGCGCCTTCATCGACGCGGTCGCCGCGGTCGCCGGCGTCAAGGTACCGGCCATCCGCATCCCGACCCCAATCGCCAAGGTGCTGCTGAGCGGGTACGAGGCCCGTTCTGCGCGGACAGGCATCGCACCCCCGATCTCTAGGGCCTTCTTCGAGTACGGCCTCAAGCCGACCTGGTTCGACAACGCCAAATCGGTCCGCGAGCTCGGCGCCCACTACCGCCCGATCGAGCAGTCGATTCGTGACGCCATCGACGACTTCAGGCGACGGGGTGTCGCCTGAGCAGCGCCGACGACGGTCACCCCGTCAGCCGGCGAAGGCCGATTCGAGCCTGCGACGGATCGAGCCCTCGAGCTTCGCCGGATCCACACCCGCAGCGCGGGCGAACATACCGAGCTTCACCACGATGACCGCCTCCGAGGGCGTCACGTCGATCGAACCCGACGCAGCCGCGCCCTTGAGGTCAGCGTGGTGGCCGTTCCAGTGGGTCGAGACGCCGAACTTCGAGACCATGTCCTCGAAGGCCTTCACCTTCTCGATCGCTTGGGGGACGGGGAGCGAGTGGGGGACGGAGACGCGTACTTCAGCCACGGGACACCTGCCGCTGGGGTTGGGGGCAATCGCTGGCGGCACTACCTCACCGCGGTCGCCGACGCCAACGGTCACGCGCAGTCTGTTCAGCGGCGCAGTTTCGCACTAGTCGCGCCCCGTGGCGTCGAAGTGATCGCGCAACCCGACCCTGGAGGCTGATGATGTCGTACTCGTTGTTCAAGGTGCTCCATCTGCTCGGCGTGGCGATGACGGTCCTGGCGATCGGGGGTGTCGCGCTGCACGCTGCCAACGGCGGCACCAAGGAGAACAACCGGTCGCGGGGCCTCGCCGCAGCGCTCCACGGGGCGGGGTTGCTGATCATCCTCGGCGCGGGCTTTGGCATGCTCGGCGTCGGTGGGATCGCAATGGATGGCTGGGTCCACGCCAAGCTGACCATCTGGCTGCTGCTCGGAGCCGCGATCGCGATCGCGCCCCGCAGCCCCGCCGCTGGCAAGGCGATCTGGTTCGCGGTGCCGCTGCTGGTGGCGCTGTCGGCATGGCTCGCGCTCGAGAAGCCCGGCGCCAAGCCGCCGACCGAGACCTCGGAGCCGACGCCCCTGCCGACGCAGCCCTGAGTCATCCCACCTCGCCGCGCGGAGCAGCCATGTCCACCATGCACCGCTTGATCGCCTTCCACGGACTCCGTGTCGCGGCAGCCCTGCTGGCAACGCTGTTCGTCGCCGCCGGCTGCGGCACCGACAGCCCCGCCCGTGGGCGCGACAGCGGCTCCGGCGGCTCCGACGTCACCGTCGCCGACACGACCTCGCCCGGCGACACGGTCGATTCGACCGTGGACTCGTCGGTGGACACTGGCTCCGAACGCCCCTGCTCGGCTGCCGCGGACTGCCGCGGCGGCGAGACCTGCGTCGACGGGTTCTGCCGACTCTTCTGCTCCGCGTCGTCGCCCTGCCCCGACGGGCAGAGCTGCCTTGACGGGACGTGCCGCGCTGTCGCCTGCACCCCCGGCAGCTCGACCTGTCGTGGAGACGACCTCGTGACCTGTTCTGCCGATGGCCGTGAGACCGCGCTGCCGTGCAGCGACGCACCGGCTTGCGTTGGCGTCGAGACCGGTTGCACCTGCGTCCGCGGGACCTGCGTGCCCCGCGTGTGCGTCCCGGGCTCGGTCGAGTGCGAGGGTGACGCGGTCCGCACCTGCAACGAGGCGGGGAGCGGCTTCGAGCCCGCCGTCGCCTGCGGCGAGGGGCTGACCTGCGTCGCCGGGGCCTGCGTCGCGACTGCCTGCCGGACCGGCGTCACGCAGTGCGCAGGCACGACGCTCCTCACCTGCGACGGCAGTGGCACAGGTTACGTCGAGACAGACTGTGCCGCGCTGGGCCTCGCGTGCGCAGAGGTGGCCGCTGGGTTTGGCTGCGCCGCGCGCACCTGCACCCCGGGTGATCGCCGGTGCGCTGCGACAGGGGCCGTGGTCGAGACCTGCAACGCCGCCGGCTCCGCCTGGGAGCAGAGCCCGTGCGAAGCCGCCGAGTTCTGCCTGGGTGGAACCTGCCAGGCACAGGCCTGCACGCCGGGGAGCGCACCGCAGTGTCGCGCCGGCGACCTGGTCCAGTGCGACTCGATCGGCGCCGGCTTCGTGCTCGTCGAGGATTGCGGTGCGGCGGGCTGCACGGGGACGCGCTGCAACGCGAGCTCGGTCTGCACGGCCGGAGCCCGGAGCTGCGAGGGCAACATCCTGGTGGCCTGCAACGCCGCCGGCAGCGAGCAGACGCGCTCGGACTGCAGCACGCTCGGCCAGATCTGCGTGGCGTCGGCAGGCAACGCCTCGTGCGTGAGCGCCGTCTGCACCCCTGGGACGCAGAGCTGCTTCGGCAACATCGTGCGATCCTGCAACGCTTCGGGCACGGCCTTTACCGAGATTGACTGCGGCGCACGGGCGCAGTTCTGCCAGCAGTCAGGGACCGCCGCCTCGTGCGTGAACCAGGTCTGCACCCCGAACACGAGGTCCTGCTCGCCCGATGGCGCCAGCGTGCGGCAGTGCAACGCGAGCGGCAACGGCTACAGCGATTCGGCGTGCCCGCGCTTCCAGGTGTGCAGCGGCGGCGGGTGCGTTGCGCAGGTTTGCTTTCCGGGGGCGCCGGCAGAGTGCCGCGACGGTGACGTCGTGCAATGCAACGCCACCGGGACGGCCTTCGAGACGGTCGCAGACTGCCTCGACGGCACCTGTTCTGCGGGTGCGTGCGGATGCGCCGCCTCGGGCGAGACCTTCTGCCCGGGGACCGGCTGTGTGAACCTGTCGAACGACACCAGCAACTGCGGCAGTTGCGGCAGCCCATGCTCGAACACCTGTGCGGCCGGCTTCTGCTTCAGCTGCACCTGCGCCCCCATCGTCGAATCGGCATGCGCGCCAGGCAATGGAAACTGCCCGGCGGACTCCAACGGCTGCTGCGCGAGCATCTCGTCGCTCGGGCTCTGCTGGTTTGCCAATCCGGACGACGGCTCGATGGTTGTCTGCCCGTGAGGCCGGTTGTTGTTCTTTTCGACATCGACGGCACGCTGATCTCAACAGGAGGCGCGGGGCGGCGGGCCATGGAGGCTGCCTTCACGGCGCTT
>JBILLP010000362.1:0-4239 GCA_044376025.1 Bradymonadia bacterium | reverse complement strand
AGCAGCCGGTCTCCTCGCCCTCGTCGCACCGGAGGTCGCCGCAGACCGAAGGAAGGGGCGTCGCATCGGAGGTGTCGTTGCCCGAGCCGTCGAGGTCCTCGACCGTGCCCGAATCCGTGTCGCGCCCGACGTCGTCGAAGACATCGAGTCCGGTGTCGGCGTCGGGGAGGCCGGAGCTGTCGACGTCGAGCCCAGCCGAGGCGTCGCCGTCGTCGAGACCGGGTCCGCCCGAGCCATCGTCGCCGGAGCAGGCAGTGAACGTCCACACCGTCGCCGAGGCGACCAGGCTACCCCACGCTGCCACCGCCGTCGCCGGCCGATACGTTCTGCGCTTCATGTCGATGCTCCCTGAGGTCACCCATCGGGGGCTACCACGCGCTGGCGCCGCGCTTCAACCGCAATCGCGACGCCCGCACCGCCACGTCCGCGACATGCGGCTTGTCGCGACCTCGGCGCCGCTGCTAGCCGGGCTGCGTCAGGCGTCCTGGACCGTGCACCCGGTTCGACCGGCCTGCGACTCCACCGATGACGAGGGTTCGCGATGCGCAACACAGCCTGGTACTCTCACTTCGCGAAGGCGGCTGCCCACTACTGTGGACGACCGAGGGTCTTCACGCTGGCGGTCGCGATCATCGGCTGCTGGCTCGTGACGGGGCCGATTTTCGACTTCAGCGACACGTGGCAGCTCGTGATCAACACGGGCACAACCATCATCACCTTCTTGATGGTGTTCCTGATCCAGAACACTCAGAACCGCGACACCGAGGCAATCCAGGTGAAGCTGGACGAGCTGATCCGCGCGACTCAGGGTGCGCACAACGCGCTGCTCGACCTCGAGGAGCTCGAGGAGGAGCGGCTCGAGGAATTCAGGAAGAAATACCACGCGCTTGCCGCCTCTGCCCGCGCCGCGCTGGTCGTCGGCAGCGCCGACACCGGCACACCCGAACCGTGATGATGGATTCCACACCGCGAAGGAGCCAGACATGCCACACGCGACCATGAACCATCCGTTTGAGTGGAAGGCGCTCGAGTTTGCGGGCCGTCTTTCACGCCTGCTTGCCGGCAACGTCAGGCGGGGTTCCTTTGTCGTGACGTTCGACCCGGAGGGCTCCGCGCGCAGTGTGACCTTCGAGTGTCCGGATGAGGGCTGGCACGAGCTGACGAAGAGGCTGGACGCGGAGGGAGTCCCCCACCTCTTCTTCGATCCCTTCGACGCGCCGGAGTACACGTGGGTCGCCTGGAGCGGGCTCTCGCAGTCGACGATGGAGCGGCTGATCGGGGCGCCCTTCGAGCCGGGTGCGTTCGAGCCATTTCGCGCCGGCGCGGGCCGCGGCCCTGCCTTGGACCCGCCCGGCACCTTCCCGACCTCGTGGGGCGTGATGTTCTGAGCGTTGCCCCGCCTCCGGAGGCGTGGCAGCGGCTAGGTCACGAGCCAGTCCGAAAGCACCGAGGCGCGTCGGATGCGATGATCGACACAGGCCTCGAGCGGCGGGCGGGGACCGACCACCACCACACTCGACCGGGCTCGGGTCACCCCGGTGTAGAGCGCCTCGCGGGTGCAGAGGCGGCTCGGCTCGTCGGGCAGCAGCACGCAGACGTGGGTGGCCTGCGAACCCTGGCTCTTGTGGACCGTCATCGCGAGCGCCGGCTCCCAGGCTGCGACCTGGCCGGGCGCCAAGAAGACCTGCCGGCCACCCAATTCGAACAGGAACCAGAGGCCGCCGTTCCGGACGACGGCAACGCCCAGGTCACCGTTCGCGAGTCCGAGCGCCACGAGGTTACGCGTGCACAGAACGGGCAACCCGGCGACGGGCTGGCGCGCGATGTCGAGCGAGCCGAAGAGCTCCTGCCCGAGCCGTGCGTTGGCCGTGAGGCTTCCCCACGGACCGTGGCGATGAAGGCAGAGGACCCGCTGCGCGTGCAGCAGTTCGAGCGACTCCCTATGCCCGGCTTCTGTGTCCGCCTCGGCGGGCTTGAGCATCGGTCTGAATGCCTCCGCGAGGAACTTCCAGCCCGATGTTCGTCCCTTCCACCCCTCGTCAATCCAACAGGTACGCCCGGCCGCATCGATCCAACCCGCCGGGGCATGGAACCCCACAACGGCCGCCTTGTCACCGGCCACAATCGCATCGGCAAGCTTCGCGACATCGCTCGCCTCTCCGAATCGATGGCGCCGATGAAGCCGCTGGACGATGCCTCCGGTGCCGGCCGCCGCGATGAGGTCTGCGAGCACGGTACCGGCCTCAACCGATGCAAGCTGCTCCGGATCGCCGACGAGAACCAGCCTTGCGTCCGGCTTCAATGCAGAGATCAGGCGGGCCATGAGCGCAAGGTCCACCATCGAGCACTCGTCCACAACGACGAGGTCGTGGGGCAGTGGCGAATCGGGACCATGGCCGGTCTGGTTCGTTGCGTCCGGCCTCAAGTCGAGAAGCCGATGGAGCGTGGTCGCCGCCTGCCGAACCACCCACTCCCGCGCCTCGCCGTGACGCTCTGCTGACTCTGAGAGTCCCTCGGTCAGTCGCGCCGCCGCGCGCCCCGTCGGCGCGGCGAGGGCCACCCGCGGTTCGGCACCCGGGCTGGCGTGGTAGGCCTGCGCCAGCAGGTTCCCGATCGTGAAGGTCTTGCCGGTACCCGGCCCGCCCGCGATCACTGTGATGGGCTGGCGAAGCGCCGCGGCCACTGCACTCGCCTGCGCGTCGGCCCCGGTCGCCAACGCTCCGGCCTGCGCGGCAGCGTCTGGGTGGTGGCGCCACCGCTCGCGGATCACCTCGTGCCAGTGAAGCGAGCGGCGCGTCATCAGGAGCCCGCTAGCGATGACAAAGGGCGAGGTTCCCATGAGCGCCCCTTCACCCGGGTTCGACTTCTCGACCAGACCGCTGCCGAGCAACAGCGCCTGCAGCGCTTCGCGCGCTGCGACCTCGGCTTCGAGCTCGTGCAGCCAAACGCCTGCGCTGCCACTGCGCGCCGGTGCTCCAAGCGCCAGCGCACAGGCGCGTTCGACCGCCGGCTCGAGGGCCCGACCGCGCGCGAGGGCCCTGACAAGCAGCAGGTCACCGGCCCCAGGCTGTCCGTCAGGCTCGGCTCCCATCGCGGCGATCGCGGGTCTCGCGACCTTCCGTCCGATCCAGTCCTGCGGGTCAGTCGTCGCGCTCATCAGCCGATCCCCCGGTCGAGTGCCTCAATCCACGCCCGTGGTGGCCTGTGTCGATAGACACCTTCGCCGGACGACCGCCCCATGCCGCGAACGAACAGGTAGGCGACGCCACCAAAATGGCGGTCGTAGCTGTAGTCGCTCAGCGTCGACTTCAGGTGCCGGTGCCATGCGACACAGTAGAGCAGGTACTGGAGCGGGTAGTCGTGCTCAAGCATTCCGTCTCGGAGCTGCCCGGGAGAAAAGTCAGACCAGGTCGGAAGACGCGAACCCCGGGTCATACGGTTCGTCTTGTAGTCGACGATGTACCAGCGATCCGCGCCCTCGCGGCGGCGGCGAAACACAAGGTCGATCGAGCCGTTGAGGAAGCCCTCGAGGCTCCCTCGCACACCAGCGCGGAGACGGTCGCGGTAGCTGAGCCACCAAGGGTCGGAATCGAGCAGGGCATCGGTCCAGGCATCGAACCAGCCGCCGTGGCTGGCATTCATGCGGAGGTCAAAGCGGACCTCGTCAAGCCGGTCTGCGACGTCGATATCGGCCAGCGAGAAGGCCCACTCCCCGTCGTCGTCGCCGAGCGGTGCCCGAAGCACCTGTTCGAGCCCGCTCACCAGCACGGGGACGTGCTCGGGACGCACCCGAAACCCTACCTCGGCAGCGACGCGGGCGACGTGCGGGGCAAGGGGGCTTCGGTCAGCCCGGGCGCAACCTGTCTTGAAGTCGAGGGTTTCGAAGATGCGATGGACAAACCGCCCAAACCCGACACCGGCATCAAGCATTGCCCAAGGCACGACACCCTCGGCCGGATCACGGGTCGCCCGCGCCTGGTCGTCCTCGTCATCGACCAGCCGCTGCGCGTCGAGGTCAATGAGCTCGTCGTCGAGGCTCTCTGAGGGCGCCGTGACCGCTGGCGCCGTGGTGCGGGCCTCAAGCTGCCGCGCGATCGAGGTGTAGCTGAGCCTGCGCCAACGAAACCCATTTCGCAGTGCGACCTGCGCAGCCGCCCATGTCGCGGACTCATCGGGAGGCGAGGCCTGCTGCGGCGCCACGGCCATGCCCCCGGGAATCACGGGCTGGAGGTCGCTCCG
>JBILLP010000024.1:0-13031 GCA_044376025.1 Bradymonadia bacterium | reverse complement strand
CGGTGCAAGCGTGCCGAAGTGTGCCTCGATCTCCCGGAGCTTCTCGGGCCACGATGGGAGCCGGGCCACGAGCGCGTCGAGGTCGAAGGTCCTCGGGTCGAGCGCCCTCACATGCTCGTAGAGCCGCGACGTCACGATGGTGCCCACGGCGACCTGGCAGCCATGGAAGTCGTGGGACTCGCCGAATGCGGCAGAGGTCATGTCGATGTAGTGGCTGATCAAGTGCTCGCCGCCCGAGGCAGGTCCGCTCGTTCCGGCCGCCTGCATGGCGAGCCCCGAGAGCATCAGCGCGCCGGTGAGCCGAGCGATGGCGTCGATTTCGCGCCCGGGCAGACGGGGCGCGACGCCTTCGAGCAGCGTCGAGCCGGCCTCGACGATCTCCATCACGATCGCGCTGTGCGGTGTTCCGAGCAGCCGGTGGCTGAGCCGCCAGTCGGCGTTGCTGACCGGCTTCGAGTAGAGGTCCCCGATGCCCGAGGCGATCATCCGGGCGGGGGCCGCGGCCATGGTGCGCGGGTCAGCATAGACGGCGACCGGCGGGGTGCATGGCTGGGTTGTCTTGACGCCTGCGGAGAGGATCGCCGCGATCGAGGAGGTGTAGCCGTTCATGCTCGGCGCGGTCGCGACGCAGGCGTAGGGTCGGCCGAGCCGGTGCGCGGCCATCTTGACCAGGTCGTTGATCGTGCCGGACCCGACGGCGACGACGAAGCCGGGTGACCGCGCCGAAAGGCCCGCCTGCACGAGCTCGATCGTCGCGTCGTCGCAGCCGATGGTGCCATCGGGGCCGTCTGCTGACAGCTCAAACCAGGCGACCTCGACGCCACGCGCCCCGATGTCCCGGGCGACCTGCTCACCGGCAACGCGCCGGGTGTTCTTGTCGACGATGAGCACGACGGGGCCGGCGGCGCGCCACTGAGCGAGGTCACCGGCCAGCGTCTCGGAGGCGTCGTTTCCGACATGGATCCGCTCGGTGGTGGTGACATGGACAACGCCGTCGTCGGCGACGCGGCGCATGCGGCAGTAGCGCTGGAGGAGTTCGTGCATGGCTGGGCGGGTGTCGGGACGGTGGCCGGTGGGGGCGAACGCGGGATGAAAAATTTGTCTCCCCGGGGGGAGGGGGATACGTAACAGTCCTCTTCGAGTGACGGAACTCATCACGAGGATCCGGAGGAACCAGTGACCACGAAGCGAACGATCCGAACCGGGACCCAGACCGGGACCCTTACCCAGACCCAGTCCCCGACGGCTCCGCTGACGCATGAGGAGGAGCTTGTCATCCGCATGCGCCGCGGCCTGAGCGAGGGGCCCGGCTTCGCGCTCGAGATGCGCGGCCAGGGCAATCCCGATCTGCGCGACATGCTCCGTCAGTTCGAGGCCCGCGCGATCGCCGCGATGCGGATGCAGCAGCAGGAGCAGGTGGAGCCCCCGGTTCGAGTCGATGCTGAGGCGTCGGCGAAGATCGTCGATCGGCTCTCGCGACTCAAGGGCTGAGCAGCGACCGCCCGGCCCGGTCAGGGCCGCTCGGTTCGCAACCCAGCCTCCGTCTCTTCGGGCACACCTCGTTGTCGCGTGCCTGGAGGGGCGACCTTTTCTGCCGCCGCCGCCCTCGACAGCGGCCCAACGACAGCCACTCAGGTCGACGCGAGCCTGACCCTGGCGGCCCGGATGGCCTGCAGCAGCGAGGGCGGAGCCTCCCCGAGGATCTGCTGCAGCCGCTCCGCGTCCCTGACGGCCGCCGCCGTCAGATCGCCACGCTCGAGTCCCCGGATGGCATTTGCGACCGCGCGATCGCGCTGGCGAAGGTGCTCCGCCTCGATCAACGCCCGCCGCAGCAGCAGCTCCGAGCCGGGCACGCCGAGCACGACGCCCCGATCGACCACCTCGACCGCGCTCTCGAAGGCTGTGACGAGATCCTTGTAGCGGTGCAGGATGCGGCAGTTCCGTTCGAGCCCTGAGAAGGTCACCGCGTCCTCGGGGTTCAGGAGGTACGAGACCAGGAAGCTCTCGAGGGCGGATCGCGGCGAGGCGAGCCGATCGTCATGGAGTTGGGCGATGTCCCGGTAGAGCGCGGCGCGGCGGCGGCGGTCGACGAGCTGACGGGCGGCGGTCTCCATCTGCTGCACAGCCTCGGCCCAGCGCCCAAGGCTGCGCAGGTGAAGCGCGACAGAGAGTCGGAGCTCGGCGTCGCGCGGAGCCATGTCGATGGCGAACAGCCCGTACCGCGCAGCGGCTGCGTGGTCGCCGCGCGCCGCAGCCGCCTCGAAGGTCGCGCGGGGGTCGCCGGCGCGCTCGATGTTGGGCGGCAGGGGCGTCAGCCCGGTCTCGACAGCGACCTGCGAGCCCGATGGGGTACGCTGTGGCTCGGTCGGGGTCGGCGCACCCCTTACGGCAGCATCGCCGCGCGGAAGCGGCAGCCTGCCGGTCGACGCCACCGCGGCCGCAGGCCGCTTGTCGCCTCCGGCCATCTCGCGATGCCTGACGAGGACGTCGGTGCGCCAGGCGACCTCCCTGATCTGCTGGGCGGTACGCTCCGCCCGCTCGAACTCCCCCGTCCAGGCGTAGGCCTCTGCGGCCGCTGCGACGGCATGGTCGGTGACACGACGCGGCAGGAGCGGCACCTCTGCCAGCCTCGCGGCGAAGGCGGGGAGCTGCTGGGTGCGTTCGGCCGACAGCCAGGCAGCCCAGATCCCGACCGGTCCGAGCCGCTCGATGTCACCCTGCCAGGCTGCACAGGCGCGGCCTGCGTTGCCTGCGTAGGCTTCCTTGAAGAGGATCAGGTCGGCGGCCGCAGGGGCGAGCTTCGACTCCACGAGCAGCGGCCGCAGCGGGGGGAGGATCCGCTCGGACGGGAGGCGGCTGAGCAGCAGGGGCAGGGCACGGGCGAACAGAGCGGGCGACTCGAGGAGCAGGGCGCGGAGGCTCGCGGGCTTCAACGGGCCGGACAGGATCCATCGCTCGAGCGGCGTTGCGCTCGGCGGCGGAGGCGCTTCGACGCCGACGCGGGCGGCCGCGCTGAGGACGCCCGAGGCCCAGCCGACCAGCCCGGGATCGTGCTGAGATGCCTCCTCGAGGTGCCGAAGCAGCGCCGATGCAACCGCGGTCGCCCCCGGGACATCGGCGAGCCGCATCGCGGCCGTCGCCGCGACGACCAGCCAGGCCGTCCGCGTGAGCGCGTCGCCCGCCGAGGCCCGGTCCATCGCCAGCCCCCAAGACCGCTGGTCGTCGCCGACCGCCACCGATCGGAGGTAGGCTTCTTCACCGGGGTGCGCCGCGCTCACCGCGTTTGCGGCAAGCAGCTGGTCGAACGGCACCGGCGCGCCCGCAGTGGGCCCCCCCGCAGAGACGCGGTCGCGCAGACGGCCGAGAAGCTCTACCCTGAGATTCACCGCGGCCCGCTCAGCACGGTCCTCGATGGCGGAGCGGGCGACGCGAAGCCAGGACAGCGCCGTTGCGAGGGGGCGTGGGGCCGGCGCCCGAAGCGCCGCGTCGGACGCGAGCAGCGCGAGCGTGAGCAGCATGGCGCGCCCGGCATTGCTTGGCGGGTTTGCGAGCTCGTCGCGGTAATCGCCATCGACGGGCGGGTCAGCGCTGGCGACCGTGAGCGCAGCGAGGATCCAGCCGGGCGAGATGGTCTCGAGGGCGGGCTGTGTCGCCCAATGCTTCGCTGCGCGGTCCCGGAGGCTCGCCGGAAGGGGACCGAACCAGGGGATCCTCGGCTCACCCTCAGCCAAATTTCTCTGAGCGAGGTAGATCGTTTCAGATTCCTCGGCGTTGAGGTCCCTGATGCGACCCCAGGCCCACAGGAGTTCGATGTCGTCGCCCGACAGCGCGGAGCTGGCGGATTTCTGCGATGCGTCGTCGATGAGGTCCTCGACGATGCCACGTGTCGACGAGGTGGCGAGGGCCCCGAGCGCAGACCAGAAGGGGGCGGGTGGGCGGGTCGCAGCCTTTGCTGCCTCGTCGTGCCAGGCGTCGGCGGTGCGTCGAGAGCCCATGATCTCGAGCACCCATGCGGTCGTCCTGACGTCGCCCAGCCGTGGAAGCGCCTCGGCAAGCGCGGCGGATGTGGAGGGTCGGGACATCGACAGCCGGACGTGGAGGAGGTGCATCGGGGCGCGAGGGCCACAGGGTAGGTCGAACGCACGGGATGGTCCAGAAGTGCTGCCGGAGGGCTCCGGGGCGTTGTTCGGACAACGCGCGCCGACAGGCCCCGGGGACAGGACTTTCGTTGACGGTGACGAGGCCCGTCTGGTAGTTTGCCTCGCCGCGAAAGCGTGCCGCAGCGCGGCGCGTCACGAGCCCACTGGGAGACTCATGGACAAGGGTTCTACTCCGATTCAGACACGTCGGTCCCCGACGAGACGAAGCGCCCGGGTTGTGGTGACGGTACGGCTGCTCGCCGGCTGCCTGCTTGCGGCATCAGCGCCCGTGCTGGTGCCGGCCGAGGCTGCGGCGCAGGCTCAGCCTGACGTGTTCTTCGTGGACTTCGCGCCGCTGGGCCGTGACGCATCCGACACGGTCGCCCGGCGGGTGAACGAGGCCGTCAAGCAACAGCTCCAGACCGTCCGCGTTCGCTACACGGCAGAGGTGCGCGCCGGGCGCGGTGGTGCTGGCGGAAACGCCTCGGTCGCCGATGCCCAGGCCGACCTGCAGCGCGGCATCGCGCTTCTCGTCGTCAAGGACTTCGCAGGCGCTGCGACCGCGCTCGACTCGTCGCTGACGAAGTTCAAGGAGAGCGCCGCCGACGTCGATGACGTCGGGCAGGTTGTCGACGCCACCTTCAAGCTCGGCGAGGCGCAGTTCCTGGCGGGCAACGAAGAGGTGGCCCGGGCGACCTTGATGCGTGCGCTCGCGATGCGCCCCGAGGCCGAGGCCGCAGAGACCGGCGGGCAGGCGTTCAAGCAGTTTTTCGACTCCATCAAGGGCTCGCTCTCGCGTAACGGCAAGGGCACGCTGACCATCCAGACCTCGCCGGCCGGGCTCCCCGTCTTCGTCAACGGTGTCGCCAAGGGCACCGGACCGCTCAGCCTCGCCGACATCCCGGTCGGCGACCACTGGGTGCAGGTCAAGACCGATGGAGGGCAGTCCCTGACGCAGGTTGTCTCGGTGCAGCGTGGCCGGACGGTGCCGGTGAACCTCGACCTCTCGAGGATCGTGACCGGTAACGACGCAGCGGGAGCTGAGCCCAGATACCTGAGGTCACTCCGCAGCGAGGTCGCGGCAGGAACCATCTCGGACGGCCTTCTGCCCTACATGCGGGAGCTCGCGACACGGCAGGGGGTGAAGTTCGTGGTGGTCGGGGTCGTGGTGAAGCGTCCCGATGGCTTCGAGGCGCTGTCGTTCGTCTATCGCGGCGAAGATGGTCTCTTTGCCAATGGCCCCAAGCAGAAGTTCAACGCAGAGTTGTCGAACGTGAGCGCCGGTTCGTACCAGCTCGCTGCCGGCATCGCGCAGGCGCTGCAGCGCTTTCCGCAGACCGACCTCGTCACGGGCGCCCCGATCATCGCGCCGGAGCCCGTTGTCGCCGCGCCCCCGACACCGGTCTCCGCGCCGGTGACCCCGGCGGCACCGATGCTTGTGCTGCCTGAACTCCCGACCGCTCCGCCTGCGCCCGTCGCACCGCCGACACCGGCCGCCGTTGCACCGCCAGCCCCGGTTGCCCCGGCGGCCCCCGCGACGCCGCCGCCGGTTGCCCAGCCTGCGCAGCCGTACGGCCAGCCCGCCTACGGCCAGCCTGCGCAGCCCTACGGCCAGCCCGCGCAGCCCTACGGCCAGCCCGCGCAGCCCTACGGCCAGCCGGCGTATGGCCAGCCCGCGCAGCCCTACGGCCAGCCCGCGTATGGTCAGCCCGCGCAGCCCTACGGCCAGCCGGCGTATGGCCAGCCCGCGCAGCCCTACGGCCAGCCGGCGTATGGCCAGCCCGTGCAGCCCTACGGACAGCCGGCATACGGTCAGCCGGCGTATGGCCAGCCCGTGCAGCCCTACGGACAGCCGGCGTATGGCCAGCCCGTGCAGCCCTACGGCCAGCCGGCATACGGTCAGCCAGCGCAGCCCTACGGCCAGCCGGGGTACGGTCAGCCTGAGGTGCCCTACAACCAGCAGCCGGTCTACCAGGAGCCCGCTCCGCCGCAGACCGAGAGCGACGCCGCGCTGTACGCTGACCTCGTGGCGCCCGAGGACACCCGTCCCGTCTACGCCAAGCCCTGGTTCTGGGCGACCACTGCCGGCGTGACCGCGGCCACCATCCTGACGGTGGTCCTGCTCCAGCCCGACGACGCGACCACGCAGGTCAAGCCGGTTGTCACATGGTAGCTCGAGCCGAACGAACGGGAGCCAAGAGCATGAGCGAAGGACGGACTGTGCGAACGATGATGCGCCCGCTGTCGCTGGCCGGGCTGGGCTGTCTGGCCCTGATCGGCTGCTCTGACGACGTGACCACCGTCACACCGGGGCTGCTGATCCTCGGGCCCGGTGGCTTCGCCGTCTCGAACGACAACCCGGAGCCGGAGACCATGATCCTGCAGTCCTACCTCGGTACGGACTACACGACCTCAGAGAGCTCTCCCTACTCGTCGCTCGGCTTCGCCTTCCCTGCGGTCGACAGCTCGGGGAATGCCTGGATCAGCGCGGAGGGCCTCGATGCCGAGGGCGCGACCCTGTGGTCGGGCGGCAGCGCGCTCTTCTACGCCGGCGGCAAGCGTGTCTCGAAGCCCGTGCCGCTCTTCGTGGCACCGCCGGAGTCCTTCATCCCGGCCTACACCATCACCTTTGGTGAGCCCGACGCGCCGCTCCCCTTCCCCTCGACGCTCGCCGCCGGGGCAGAGCCAACGGCCTCAGACCTGCTCTTTGCCGATGCGGCCGAGCGAGCCGGGGCCACCTTCACCGACCTTGGCGGGGCGCGCGGCTACCTGATCGTTGGTGGCACCTCGATCGCCGGCGAGGCCGACCGGGTCGGCGGCTCCATCTTCGGCGAACCGTCTGACACGATCGAGTGGTACGATCCCTACACCGGGGCCTTCAAGCTCGTGCTCGAGGCCGGCTGCACCTTCGAGGATGACCCGCTTGAGTGCGCGCTGCGGCTGGAGCAGGGTCGCGCCTTCCACACCGCGACGCTGCTCGACGACGGGCGGGTGATGATCGCCGGCGGCCTGGTCAAGCGCCGCTCCGGGACCGAGGTGCTCGGGGCTACGGCGTCGGTCGAGGTCATCCGGCTCCGCGCCGACGGTACGGGGTCATTCGATCCGGCGGGCGCCCCCACCGAGTTGATCGAGCCGCGGGCCTTCCACACCGCCTCCACCCTGGCAGAGGGCGACGTCATCATCGTCGGCGGCTTCTCGGGCGTGCTCGGTGATCCGAAGCCCTTCCCGACCGATATCGAGCAGCTTCGGCCCGACAACCGGGGTGAGTTCGTCACCGCTGCGGTCGCGCTGCCCGTGGGGCGTGCGATGCACACCGCGACCAGCATCACCGACTTCGGACACGGCATCCTGATTGCCGGCGGACGCAACGAGACGGAGGTCGTGTCCGAGGGGGCGATCCTCTATCGACTCGCCGATGACACCGAGCTGTCGAGGGACCCGTGGTCGGTTGGCTCATGCGCGCAGCGCAGCCCGCTCTGCCGGTGGGGCCACGTGGCGGTCCTCTACCGGTGCCCCGAGGCCGACGGTCCGCGGGTGCTGCTCGTGGGGGGCTTCCAGTCGATCGAGACCGGCAACCTGTTCAGCGCGTCGACGGGGGCAAACGTCCCGGCCGTGTTCGACTCTGCGTGGGTCATCGCCGGCGGGTCGCCGGTGCAGGCGGAGTGGTCCTACCCGCTGACGGGGCTCACGGGGACGGCGATCTCGACGGCGGGCTTTGCGACCGGCGTCTCGTTCGGGATCGGCGGGGACGTGCTCGTCGCAGGCGGCCTCGGCAGCAACGGTCAGCCGGTCTCGAACGGGTACCGGTTCGACATGGTGCGCGAGGGCGAGGGCGGTGAGCGCTGTGACATCACGGCGGTGCGGCCGGCGAACCTCCGCACGCCGCGTGCCTTCGCGTCATCGCTCGTCACGACCGGGCAGTTCGCCTTCGTGGCGGGTGGCGCTGACGCCGATGCCTCTACCCCGCTCCGCTCATCGGAGTGGTACAACCCCGACGTCTACAAGCTGGCGAAGAAGCGCTAGTCGGGGTCCCCGGGGGCGGGCCGCTTGTCAGTCTGGCCCGGAACTGGGTGTTGAAGCGCCCGCGTCGATGGGGTACGACGCCGAAGGCCCTTGGAGGCCGTGGCGGGACGGTCGGCGCGCGAGCGAGGGCCTGAACCTTGCTGGTGCGAGCAGGCTCTCCGCCGAACACAATCGGGGAGGCGCGCGGGTGTTTCCCGCGACGGGGCTGCATCATCGGGTGGCGCTGCGAAGGGCCGGTGTTCTTCGACTCACTCTGTCAGGCATCCATGCAACATTCCTCCCGGATCGCGCGGCGGATCGGCGCCCTGCGCCTCTTTCTCTCTACCCTGGTCTCGCTCGTTGGACTCCTCGCCGTGGCGCCGCAGGCCCACGCGATCGTGTCGGGAACGCGCCCGCAGCCCTTCCAGACCTTTCGGGTCTTCGGAGACTACGAGGCCATCGGCAACACGATGATGGCGAACCTGGCCACGGCGCCGCTGGTCAACTCGGTGCTGCTGTCGTCGACCTTCGCCGACATCTCCGAGACGCCGGCCGACGCGACGGTCGAGGCCGCCTACCTGTTCTGGACGGGGTCGCAGGACCCTGACACCGGGACCGACACGGCGGTGAACCTGACGCTGCCGAACGGGACCTCACGGTCGGTCCGTGCAGACCAGTGCCGAACGCTGCGTATCGACGTCGGCACCGGCGACCTGGTCAGCTTTTTCTACTGCCGCGCCGACGTCAGTGCGCTCCTCGCGGCGAACCCGGCCCCGGGCGGGGGTGCCAACGGGCGGTACACCGTCTCGGGACTCACGGCGCTGCCCGGTGAACTCGATGGCGCCGGCCAGTGCATCCTGCAGACCTGCCAGGCCTTCTACGCGGCCTGGTCGATGGTCTTCGTCTGGTCGAGCGAGAACGAGTCGACGCTGCGCGACGTGGTCCTGTTCGACGGGTTCCAGGCGCTCGACGAGACAACGGCGTCTGCGGGCATCGACACCTACAGCATCTCGGGATTCAACGTCGCCAACCCGCCCGACGCGCGGTTCACCTTCTTCGGCCTCGAGGGAGACGCCGTCCTCGGGGTGCCGCCGCAGGACCTCGACCCGGTGCTGACCTGCACCACCTGCTTCGATTACCTGAGCTTCAACGGCACCAAGCTCTCGAACGCCTCGAACCAGCCGAACAACGTCTTCAACTCGAGCATCCCGACCGGCGTCGCGATCGGCGTCGACATCGACACCTTCGATGTCAGCTCGCTCGTGGCCGCTGGGGCGACCTCCGCGCGCATCGAGGTCGGTTCGGGAGACGGGAACACCGCGACCGGGCAGGCTAACGGGGCAGGCGGCGGCGAGCTCTTCTTCATCGGCTACAACGTGCTGGGCATCAACCGGCTCGCCCCGAACTTCAGGACCGACGCCACCCGCAAGTCGGTTGATCCGACTTCGGCGGCTCCGGGCGAGATCCTCTTCTACTCGATCGACGTCCAGAACGACGGTTCGCTGCCTGGCACCAACGTCGTCGTCCGCGACAGCATCCCTGCGAACACCACCTATGTCGCCGGTTCGACCCGGGTCGACGATGTGGCCGTCGCCGATGTCGGGGGCACCTCCGCGCTCGTCGCAGGCCTGAACCTCGGCACCATCCCGGTTGTGGGAGACAACTCGCGCCGGATCACCTTCAGGGTGCGCGTCAACGACTCGGTGGCGAACGGGACGCTGATCACCAACAACGCGACCATCACGGCCGCGGAGCTCACCGAGTCGACGACGACCAACACGGTCACCACCACCATCACCGCACCGGCGCTCCAGACGCCGACAAAGGCCTTCATCGACCTCAACGGCGGCGAGATCGAGCCTGGCGATGCGATCACCTACACGGTGACCCTCCGCAAGAGCGCCACGCAGGCTGTCAGTGGGCTGACCTTCGAGGACGACATCTCGCCCTTCTTGCAGCTGATCACCGTCAGCGCGGGCGGGTTCACCGATGGCAGCCTCCTGAACGGCGGCGCCAACGGGACCGGCCTTGTCCGGATCACCAGCATCTCGAGCCCCAGCGGTTCAGACCGGGTGACGCTCAGCTTCACCGTTCGGGTCAAGGACGTCGACGGCCTGATCGCAGCCGGCGCGCCGGCCGCCGGGATCGACGGGCTGCTCGTCAGCAACCAGGGGCGCGTGTTGGCGTCGTTCCTGGCCGAGCCGAAGCTGACCGACGACCCCACCACCGCCGCGGCGGTCGACCCGACGGTCTTCGCGCTGTCTGCGTCGGTGAACTTCACCAACGCGGCGACCTTCAAGTCGCTCACCGACCTCAACGGTGGCCAGGCTGAGCCGGGCGACCCGATCCAGTTCGTGATCAGCATCCGGAACGACGGCTCGCAGCCCGCAGACGTCGACCTGACCGATGACCTGCCGGCGAACATCTCCGGGGCCGCGCTCGCTGCCCCGGTGACCGGTGTGACGCTCAGGCCAGCCCCGGCCGGGGCAAACCGGACCGGCCGGCTCGAGGCCTTCGGCCTGACGGTCGAGGCCGACCAGACGATCGTGGTGCGCATCAACGCCACCATCGCCGCCAGTGCGCCCAATGGCGCGTCGATCCGCAACCTCGCCCGGCTCGAGGTGCCCGACTTCACCGAGGAGAGCCAGGACCTGCAGAGCGAGGAGCTGATCGTGCGATCGGGCCCTGACTTCTCGGACCTGACGAAGGTCGCCGGCGGTGGCGTCGGTGGTTTCGAGCCTGGCGCAACGGTGACGTTCACCATCTCGGGTAGCAACCAGGGCGTGACTGCCGGCTCGAACGTGGTGCTCACCGACGTGGTCGACAGCCGCTTCACGGCGATCACCCCGGCCGATGGTGGCGTCTACGACCCCGGGACCCGCACCATCACCTGGAACCTCGGCAGCGTCGCCCTCGGTGCGACCTTCAGCGTGTCCTTCACGGCGCGCATCGCGGTGACCGTCCCGAACGGCACCTCGATCTCGAACCAGGCGCAGGTGACCGCGCGAGATGTCGCGACACCCTTCCTGAGCGACGATCCCGGCACCGCCGCGGCCGACGACCCGACGATCATCCGCGTGCAGGCGCTGCCTGCCGTCTCGGTTGAGAAGACGGTCCTCGACCTCAACGGCGGGTCCTTCGAGCCCGGCGACGTCGTCCGCTACTCGATCCGCGTGCAGAACGCCGGTCGCGCGGCCGCGACGTCCGTCGCAGTCACCGATCCGCTCCCGACCGCGACGTTCACCGACATCGCGGTGTCTGCGGGAGGCACCGTCAGCGGAGGTTCCGTCACCTGGAACGGGGCCACGACGCCGGCGTTGCTCACGCTCGATGCAGGCGAGATCGTCACGCTCACCATCGATGCCCGCATCCTCGATGCGGTCACCGACGGCACCCTCGTCTCGAACCAGGCGAGGTTCACCGGTTCGCCCGGCTCCCTCGACGTGCTGAGCGACGACCCGACGACCGCGGCGGTCGGTGACCCCACGACCTTCACCATCAACGCCGTTGCCGTGCTCTCGATCGCCGAGAAGACGGCGCTCGACGAGAATGGGGGCGCCCCACAGCCAGGCGATGCGATCGTCTGGACGATCCGGCTCGGCAACAGCGGCTCGGGCCCCGCCCGTGACGTGGTCATCACCGATGTGGTCGACACGAACCTGGCAGACATCGACGCCAGCCCGCTCGGCCTGTTTGACGCTGCCACCCGCACGATCACCTGGACCCTGCCGACGATCATCGAGGCGGGCGCGGAGCAGTCGGTGTCCTTCAGGTCGACCATCGCCGCGGGGCTCGCATCGGGTACGGTGATCTCGAACCAGGCCCGCATCGAGAGCCCCGACCTCGTGGCCCCGGTCGTCACCGATGACCCGGCGACCCCGGTTGTCGGCGACGCGACGGAGCTGACGGTCGAGAGCCGGCCCGACTTCGCGACGTCGACCAAGGAGGTCGCCTCGCTGTCGAGCGACGGCGAGTTCAGGCCCGGCTCCGAGGTCGTCTACACAATCCTCGTCAGCAACACCGGGACCGAGGACGCCTCGAACGTCGTTGTGACCGACCTCGTCGATACCTCATCACTCACCGACGTCTCGGTCGACGAGACCGGGACCTTCGACGGGACAACCGCAAGCTGGACCATCCCGTCGCTCCGGGTCGGGGAACAGGCACGGCTGGCCATCCGCGCGACGATCGTCTTCCCGCTCCCCGACGCGACCATTGTCTCGAACCAGGCCTCGATCGCGGCCGGCGGCGTGGATGCAGCGGTGACCGATGACCCCGCGACGCCCGAGACCGGTGACGCGACCCTGTTCACCGTCAACTCCCGGGCCGACCTCAGCTCGAGCATCAAGACCTTCTCTGACGTCAACGGCGCGCCCGCGGAGCCGGGCGACGTGATCGAGTATGTCGTGGTGGTGCTGAACACCGGCACGGCAGCCGCGACCGACGTCGTCATCCGCGACGTCATCGACGCGAACCTCACCGCCATCGATGCAGGGCGCGGGGTCTTCGATGAGGCGTCGCGCACGATCACCTGGGACCCCGTCTCGGTTCCCGAACTCGCATCGGTCGCCACGGGTGACGCGGGTGCCGTCGAGCTGCGCTTCAGTGGTACAATCGCCGCTCCGCTCGACTCGGGCACCGCGATCTCGAACCAGGCAACGCTGGTGGCCGGTGGCGAGACCTTTGTGACCGATGACCCGACCACAGCGGCGGAGTCTGACCCGACGCGGTTCCAGGTGATCTCGGGCCTCGACCTCTCGTCGGCGATCAAGCTCGTGTCCGCTCCCGGGCCCCGCGGCTACCGCCCCGGGGACCAGGTCATCTACACGCTGCGCGTCGCCAACACCGGCAATGCGGTGGCGCGGAACGTGGTTGTGACCGACCCCCTCG
>JBILLP010000360.1:0-4248 GCA_044376025.1 Bradymonadia bacterium | reverse complement strand
CCGATCCCGACCTGGTCAACCAGATGATCGCCGGCACCGCCGCCGGCAGCCGCTGCAACCACTGCAACCGGTGCGTGGCAGAGATGGACCGGGGCGGGGTGCGGTGCGTGCTGGGATCCTAGGGCGGGGGCGCGCCGCCGACCGGGGCTGCCGCCCCGGACCCCGCTCGCTCGCTCCGCTCGCTCTCCTCTGACACCCAACCCGCTCCCTTCGCCCTGCCCACGCCGCGCGCCCCCGATCGCCACCCCGCTCCGCCCACGCCGAGGCCCGGCTTCGCACGGGCTTCTCGGCGGGGCTGCGCTCTCGACAGCTCCAACATGTCGCCTCCGACAAGGGAACAAGGGTTCAAGGATCAAGGGACAGCCCGCTGCCTACGGCAGCGACCTGGCGAGGCGGAAGCCGACGTTGTAACTGCGGCGGTCGGGGACGTAGCGGTTGCGGTAGGCCGCACGCGCGTAGTTCGCGTGGCCGTACCAATAGCCGCCGCGAAGAACACGGTACGAGCCGGTCGCCGGGCCCAGCGGGTCTGTCACCGTGCCCGGGTAGGTTCCGTACCAGTCCCAGGTCCACTCCCGTACGTTCCCCAGCATGTCGCGCAGACCCCACGCGTTCGCCGTCTTGCCACCCACCGCCTGCGTGCGGTTCCCGCTGTTCTTGCACCACCAGGCGATCCCGTCGAGGTTCACCTGCGCCGTCGTGCAGCCGGTCACCGTCCCGCTCAGGTTGCCCACGTAGGTCGCCGTGGTCGTGCCCGCACGCGCCGCATACTCCCACTCCGACTCCGTCGGCAGCCGGTACCCCGTGCACGTCAGCCCCACGAAGGTCGCGCCCGCGCAGCCGGTGTGGATGCCGTCTCTCCAGCCGTTCGTCGGGTCGGCGCAGCCCGTCAGCGTGTAGCAGGCCGGCAGCCCCTCCGCCGCCGACCTCGCGTTCGCAAACCCCAGCGCGCTGAACCAGTCCACCTGCTCCACCGGGCCGCTGTCGTTGGCGTTGCTCGTCGTACAGCTCGTGCCCGTCGTGCTCTGAAAGCACGACGGGTTCACCCCGCCGCTCAGCGCCTTCCACGCGCCCTGCGTCACCTCAGTCCGGTCGATGAAGAAGGCCCGCGTCAGCGTAACGCCGTGCCGGGTCTCGTTGGTTACTCGGCCGACCTCGCTCGTCGGGGAGCCCATCGTGAAGGTCCCGGCCGGCGCGGCCGCGATCCACACCATGTCAGACGGCGCGCAGCGGTCGTTGGGCGAGCCGTCGGGCGCAGTCGCGCAGAAGCCCGAGGCGCAGTCGGCATTGGCCGTGCAAGCGACGCCGAGCGGCGGGAGCCGCGTGCAGCCGCCCTCATCGACCGTGCACGTCGCCGAGCAGGAGAGCGTGCCGCCGTCGAAGCCTCGTGTGACACACGTGTCGCTGACCGGCACCGCGCCGTCGCACTGCTCGCCGAGCCCCGGCTGCACCACGCCGTCGCCGCAGAACTCGAACTGGCAGGTCGACGAACATCCGTCGCCGTCGACCGTGCCGCCGTCATCGCACTCCTCAACGCCAGACGTCGCGCCATCGCCGCACACCGCGGTCGAGGGCCCCAGGTCGGTGATCGTGAGCACCCAGGTGCCCGACGAGGTCGTGGTCGGCCCGTCGAAGGCATCGAGCCAGAGGCGGTAGGTCTGTCCGGCGACCACGTCGACCGTCAGGGCCGATGAGGTGCCGAGCGTCGTGCCTCCGTCGTCGTCACAGGCGATCGAGATCGGGCCGTCGCAGCCGGTTCTGACCTCGAGGACCGTGTCGTAGGTCGAGGTTTCGGTGTCGATCCGGTAGCGGCCCGAGGTCTGGGGAGACCATGCCAGGACGACGTCGAGACCGCCGGTGCTGCCGGAGCAGCCCGCAGCGCCGCTGTCGGGCGTGGTCGCAGGGCTGATCGTGCCGGTGAAGGTCCCATCGCTGAGCACGCCGAGGTTCCGGTCGACGCCTGACGGGCACAAGACCGGGCCCGGGACACAGGCGGTGCAGCCATCGCCACCGACCGCGTTCCCGTCGTCGCACGCCTCCACACCGGACTGCACCACGCCGTCGCCGCACACCGCCGTCTGGCAGTTGTTTCGGCAGCCGTCGGTGTCCACGGCATTCCCGTCGTCGCACGCCTCCACACCGAACCGCACCACGCCGTCACCGCAGCGGGCCGTCGCGCAGCTGTTCCGGCAGCCGTCGGTGTCCACGGCATTCCCGTCG
This sequence comes from Bradymonadia bacterium, assembly GCA_044376025.1. Taxonomy (GTDB): domain Bacteria; phylum Myxococcota_A; class Bradymonadia; order REDH01; family REDH01; genus JBILLP01. Next base: position 2,031 of record JBILLP010000360.1, on the reverse strand, counting down.
TCGCACGCCTCCACACCGGACTGCACCACGCCGTCGCCGCACACCGCGCAGACCCCCGTGGCGCATCGACCCCCTCCGTCGCTGCACAGCGCGCCGTCGGTCTCCCGTGTGCACGACTCCTGCTCGGTCTGTGCGGCACCGAGCCGGCACTGCCCGGCCTGGCAGCTCGACTCCGACACCGTCCGTGATCGTGTTCCAGTCTCGCCGCACTCGCCCGCAAACCCGCCGCACTCGCCCCAGCTGCCTGCAACCGGTGCGCAGTCGGCGTCGGTGGTGCAATCATTCTGCACACATGCGCCCGACTCTTCGCGATAGCCCGCCACGCAGTCCCCGCAGGCAGCGTCGGCCCACGCCGCTTCGCGCTCGTCGCAGACTCGACTCTGGCCCACACAATCTAGCGCCTCGCAGGTCGTCACGACCACACACTCGCCGTCGCGGCAGACCTCGCCCTCGTCGCCGCAGCTCACCCCGTTGTCGGGCGCCTCGACCTCACACGCCTGCGTGTCGAAGGTCACCTCACGGGCCTGACAGGTCCCCGACACACAGCCCTGGGTGGTGCGGGTGCGCGTCTGCACCCCTGCGGCCCCGCAGCGCGTAGCGCCGACACAGGCCCGCCACTCGCCAAGCGTCGGCGCGCAGTCGGCGTCGGTGGCGCAGTCCGAGGTCGTTTCTGGGTCGCCAACCGTGTCGCCCTCATCGACCGTGTCGGGGGGGACCTCCAGCCCGCTCGTGTCGATGAGGTTCACGCAGCCCGGCTGCAGCCAGGCCAGCGCCCAGAGCAGCACCACACACCCAGGAGCTCCGCGCCCCAAGTCGACCCTGACCATGGTCTGCCTCACTGCTCAGAAAGGGTCGTGAACCCAATGCTGTCGCCGTATCGAATCGACCCGGACTGCTCTGCGTAGGCGCGGCAGTAGTAGCGCGTGCGCGGCTCCAGGTTCGAGAAGGTCGTGTTGAAACCCGGGTAGGTGAAGCTCGTCACTGGCCCCTCTCTGCTCATCGCAAGATTGCGCTCAATCGTCGGGTCGGGCTCCAGGCCGAGCAGGTGCCCGTCGTGGTCGGGCAACGGATACCCGATATCTGCGAAGCGCGCGTAGCACGTTGCCTGGCGCGCCTCAATGTACAGCGTGGCCTCGGTCACGATCTCGGTTTCGCGCTCACACCGCCGTGTGTCAAGCTCGCAGCTGACGGAGCAGGCGAGCGTACCCCCGACGTACCCCAGCTCCGAACAAGACAGCCCGTCCAGGTCTGAGCCGTCGCAGTCCTCGCCTCGCTGCATGAGCCCGTTCCCGCAGCGATCCTCAGCCAGCACGTAGCTCGCGCCGGACACTTCGCCACGGCGAGCCACGATCACCGTCACCTCCCCGGTGAAACCTTCGGGCACCCGCACCGCCACCTGCGCCCCGGGCCGCACGGGCGCCTCTGCAATCAGCTCGCACTGTTCGCTCAGCATCAGCAACGCGCCTTCGAACTGCGCCTCCACGGTCACGCCCCGCGCGCCATCTCGCGACACCGCCAGCCGGTACCTGTCAAGGACGTAGCGCGCTCTGTCTTGCGCTACCCAATCCGTCCCTTCGTCGAGCGAGCCGTAGACTGCCCCTGCGACGCCAAGCTCACCCGTGAGCGGCCCCTCGCATGCCGCTTCCCACCACGGCTCATCGCTGCCTCGCATCTTCGACACGTCGATGAAGTTGACGCAGCCACCCAGGGTGAGGGCCAACCCCACGGAGGCCACCGTGGCAACCCTCGCGCTCATGGTGCCTCGCAGATTCCGCGCTTCGACTCATCGCAGAAGTCATCGTCCCACGTGCCATCACGGCCGTAGAACTGGGCACAGTCCTGGTTCCCGTTGTCATTCGGCTCGCCGGGGTACCAGTTCCGGTATCTCGCGGTCTCGCCGCTTGCCCACACGAAGCTCACCTCGCTCACACGGTCGTTGAGGCCGATCCAGTACTTGCCGCCGCCCACAAGATCGAAAATCAGCCTATTCTCGGTGGCGCTGGCGATCGTCACAAGGTGTCCGCCACCCGC
>JBILLP010000359.1:0-4253 GCA_044376025.1 Bradymonadia bacterium | reverse complement strand
CGCCGCCCGGTGCGCCCGGAGACGCGGGCGGGTGTGGCTCCACGACCTCGAACTGGTCGGCGAACTGCTTGGGGTTCCGCGCGTGCCGGGCCGCCTCCTCGAGCGAGACGACGCCCGACGTCACCATCTCGACCAGCGTGCGGTCCATGGTCTGCATGCCCTCGCCGCGGCTCGTCTCCATGAGCGAGAGCGCCTGGTGCATCTTGTCCTCGCGGATGACGGCGCGGATCGCCGCGGTCGCCACGAGCACCTCGAAGGCCGCCACCCTGCCGGAGCCGTCGACGCGCGGCAGCAGGCGCTGCGACACCACGCCGAGGAGCGCCGCGGCGAGCTGGCTCCGCACCTGCGGCTGCTGATGGGCCGGAAAGACGTCAATGATGCGGTTGATCGACTGGATCGCGTCGTTGGTGTGCAGCGTCGCGAGCACGAGGTGACCCGTCTCCGCGGCCGTCAGCGCCGACGAGATCGTCTCGAGGTCGCGCATCTCGCCGACGAGGATCACGTCGGGGTCCTGTCGGAGCACATACTTGAGCGCCTTCGAGAACGAGGTCGTGTCGGCGTGGACCTCGCGCTGGTCAATGGTCGCGCGGCGGCTCCTGAATGCGTACTCGATCGGGTCCTCGATCGTGATGATGCGGCACGAGCGCGTCGAGTTGATGCTCTCGACCAGGCTCGCGAGCGTGGTCGTCTTGCCCGCGCCGGTCGGACCGACCACCAGCAGCAGCCCCTGCGGGCTCTGCGCGAAGTCGAGCACGCGGGCAGGCAACCCGAGCTTGTCGGGCGCCGGCGGCGTGTCCGAGATCAGCCGCAGCGCCGCGGCCATCTGGCCCCGCTGGTAGTAGGCGTTGATACGAAAGCGCTGCCCGTCGTCGAGCTGCAGCGCGAAGTCGATCTCGCGCTCGAGCTCGTAGGTCGAACGCTGTCGTCCGGTGAGCACCGAGAACAGCAGCACCCGCAGGTCGGCCGCCGACAGCGGCGGGACATCGAGCGGAAAGAGCTCCCCGCGGATGCGCAGGATCGGAGGTCGCCCGACCGCGAGGTGCAGGTCAGAGGCCCCCTGGGTCAGCGCGAACGACAGCAGCGCCTTCATGTCGAGTGACTGGAGCGCCGTGCTGTGCGACCGGTCCCGGTTCAGGTCGATCACCCCGGTCGCCATGCCCTGCGCCGCGAGCGCGAACTCCTCGGGGTTGGTGGCGTGCGCCCGGGCAACGTCGTGCGTCACGACACCCTGCTTGAACAGCTCGAGCACCGACCGGGTGAAGGTCCGCACGCTCGGGTCGGCGGCGTTGCGCATCAGGTCGCCGACCTCCTCATACCGCTGCTCCCGGATCAGCCGCGCAAAGGCCGGGCCCATGGTGAGCAGCTCGAGCGCCAGCGCCCGACCCTGCCCGTCGGCCCGCGGGAGCAGCCGCTGCGAGACGACCCCGCGGAGCGTCGAGGCAAGGTCGCTCGAGAGCTGGGCGCGCTGGTCCTCGGGCACCAGCGACATCACCCGCTGCAGCGTCTGCGTGACGTCGATGGTGTGCAGCGACGCCACGACGAGGTGCCCGGTCAGCGCGGCCTGGATCGCGACCCGGACCGTCTCGCCGTCCCGTAGCTCGCCGATCACGATCACGTCGGGACTCTGCCTCAGCACGAACCGCAGCGCGTCGGCGAAGGACTCGGTGTCGGCCCCGACCTCGCGCTGCGTGATGCGCGAGTTGAAGTCGGCGTGAACGAACTCGATCGGGTCCTCGATCGTGACGATGTGGGCCCGCCGGCGCCGGTTGATCTCGTGGATGAGCCCGGCGACCGTCGTCGACTTGCCCGCGCCGGTCGCCCCGGTGACGAGCACCAGGCCGCGCTGCTCCCGCGACAGGTCGATGACCGCGGCAGGGTGGCCGAGCGAGGCAAGGTCGATCTCGCCCGGCGGAATCGCCCTCGCCGTGACGAAGGTCCGGCCCCGCTGGCGACCAAAGTTGAACCTGAAGCGCCGGCCGTCGGCGAGCGCGTATCCCGCATCGATGTCGAAGTGTTCGACGAATCGCGCACGCTGTCGCGCGGTCAGCACCTCGTCGAGCAGCGCGTCGAGCTCGCCGGCCGTGGTCGCGGGCAGGTCGACGGCACGCACCTCGCCGGCGATGCGCGCAGAGGGGGGCCTCCCCTCCGCCAAGAAGAGGTCCGAGGCGCCCCACGACTCCATCGAGGCAAGCAGCCGGCGCGCCATCGAGTCTGCCTGGTGCACTCCGCCCGGATTGGCTTCATCGCGCATGGTCACTCCTTTGCTCGGTGGCCGGCGCGAGGCCATCGCCGGACGCCGACGACGAGGACCGACCAACCGCACCGCTGGCGACCACCGTCCCGCCCATGATGCACGCTGCGCCGAGCAACGTGAAGAGGGTCGGCACCTCGGAGAACACAAGCAACCCCCACGCCACCGACAGCGCGACCTGCAGGTAGGTCACGGCTGCCGCGCGTCCCGCCGCCTCGAGGTGCAGGGCCTGCGTCATGCGCACCTGCGCCGCCTGCGTCAGCACCCCGATCGCAAGCAGCTGCAGCCACTCGACCCCCCGCGGGACAACCGGCGACTCGCCCAGCAGCCACCACTGGCCCGCCAGCAGCACCAGCGTCAGCGGCAGCCCGACCGCCGGCACCGACCAGACGATCACCATCGGATCGGCCAGCGACTTCATCCGCCGGATCACCACATAGGCAAACCCGGCGAAGACCGCACCCATGAAGGCCACAAGCACATCGGTCGGGGCGAACGCGGCGCCCGTGCCGAACAGCGTCGCCGGGCGTGCCACCGCCACCATGCCCGCCAGGCTCAGCAGCGTGCCGAGCCATGCGCCGCGCCCGGCCCCCTCGCCGAGCCAGAGCGCCGCGAAGAGCGCGGTGAAGACCGGGCTGGTGTACTGGATCAGCGTGGCCTCACCGAGCGGAAGCGTCGCGAGCGAGTGCACGTAGCACTGCAGCGCGACAAAGCCGGCGAACCCCCGCAGCGTCAGCCAGCCGCGGGGTCCCTCCCACGGGCGAATCCGCAGGCGGTAGAGGGCCACCGACGACAGCACGAAGGTCACCCCGGTGCGCGCGAGCACGATCTCGTTCGTCGGGATCCGCTCGCTGACGAGCTTCACGAGCATCGCCATCGTGCTGAAGTAGAGCACTCCCTCTGCCATGTAGCGGAGGCCCGGCGGGATGGCGGCGATGCGTCGGAGCACGTGCGTACCGTGAGGCGGGTTCACGGCCCGCAGAAGGGTCCGCTTAGCGCGGGTCGCCCCGGGGCGACAACCGATGATGCCCCCTCCCGACGAGCCTTCAGGCAGGCCCCCTCGCGCCCCTTGCCGCAGGCCGCGCCACCGGTGACGATACCGCCGTCCTCCCTCCCCGAACGCCATGCGCTCCGAAGCCCCGATCGCCTTCTTCGACCTCGACCGCACGCTGATCGACGCCAACAGCGGCCTGCTCTGGGCCCGGTTCGAGCGTCGCGAAGGGCGGATCTCCGCCTTGCAGCTCGCCCGCGCCACCTTCTGGATGGGCATGTACCACCTGAGCCTGATCGACCTCGAGAAGGCCTACGCCTCTGCGCTCGCCCACTACCGCGGCGTGCCGCGACGCGATGTCGAGGCGCGGACGCACGCGTGGTTCTTGACCGAGGTGGCGCCGCGGCTGCAGCCCGGCGCCCGCGCGGCCGTCGACTGGCATCGCTCGCAGGGGCACCGCTGCGTCATCCTGACCAACAGCTCGCCCTACCAGGCCGCGATCGCCGCGCAGACGTGGGGGCTCGATGGCTGGATCTCGAACGGCTTCAACGTCGACCGCCAAGACAGGCTCGACGGCACGTTCGAGCAGCCCATGAGCTACGGCAGCGGCAAGATCGTGCGGGCGGAGCGCTGGGTCGCGCAGCACGGCGGCAGCGTCAGGGCCTCGTGGTTCTACACCGACTCGCTCTCCGATGCGCCGATGCTCCATGCCGTCGAGCGCCCGCGCGTCGTGCAGCCAGACCCTCGCCTGCGGCGCCTCGCCTCGCGGCTGCGATGGCCCATCCTCGACTGGCGCACCGCCGATCGGCCGATCGCCGCAGCCGACGACCCGGGCTGACGCACGCCACGGGGTTCAGCCGCCCTCGACCTCGCCGCCGCGCATCGCGAGCACCGCCGACCGGACACCCCGGGCAAGGCCCTGCAGCTCGTAGCCTCCCTCGAGCACGAAGGCGACCCTGCCTGCGGTGCAGCGCTCCGCGAGCGCGACGAGCCGCTCCGAGAGATGGCGGT
>JBILLP010000023.1:0-13046 GCA_044376025.1 Bradymonadia bacterium | reverse complement strand
GATCGACGGACGGGCGGCCCAGAAGGCGAGGTCGGGCACGGTGCCCCGGCTCTCGATGAGCAGGTCGGGCGCGGTCGCCAGCAGGGCCTCCTCGTCGAGCCGTACCCAGTCTCCGCCGGTCAGCACTTCGCGGGCACCGGCGAGGCCGAGGAGCTCGCCGCCGAAACCGTCGGGCCCGGCCGCGTAGAAGGGGTCGCGCGCGACCACGAGGAGCGCCCGGATCGAGGGCTCCGGGCGGCGCGACGTGAGCTGGCGAAGCCATTGCGACCAGGTGGCGCCACGCTCGGGCAGGCCGATGGACTGCGAGAGTGCCACCATCGCGGGGCCGATGTCGGCGACACGCCCGTGGGGCAGCAGCACGACCCGCGTGCCCCGCGCGCGGATCGGCTCGACGGCTGTCGCCTGGAGCTCGGTGGCGACGACGAGGCTCGGCTGCAGCGCGAGCACCGCCTCGAGGTCGGGTTGGAGCCCCGATCCCACCGACGGCACGGCGGCGACGGCGGCGGGCCAGTTGCAGTGCTGCGACCTGCCGACCAGCGCCGGCTGACCGCCGAGCGCGTACAGCATCTCGGTGACACTCGGAGCGAGCGAGACAATGCGGAGCCCGGGTTCGAGCCGGGCAGCCCCGAACCGGGGCTCGGCAGGGAGCGCGGCGGTGCCCGGGTCGGCGGCAGGCGCGGGGGGCGGGGCTGGGGGACTCGCGACCCTGCCGGCGACCGGGCCCGAGGGTCCGCACCCGACACAGAGCAACGCGATCGTCGCCGCCTGGGCGAGGCGTCCCCTCGCAACCGAAGGTTGCACGCGAGCCCCGTTCGCCACTAGGGATTGCAGGACTGTCTCCAGAAGGTCGGCCATGGCCCAGCAAGTCGACGATGACATCTCACCCGAAGCGCTCGAAGCGGAGCTCGAGCTGCTCAGCAAGAAGATGGACCGCCTTCGGCTGCTGTACGAGCAGTATTTTCTCGGGATCGAGAAGCTGCCCCCGCTGACGGCCCAGAAGGACGTCGTGCTCGTGATCCATCGGCTGGGGCAGTACCGGATTCGCAAGGCATCGCTCAAGTTCCGGTACCAGTCGCTGATCCAGCGTTTCAGCGCCTACAAGTCTTACTGGGCTCGCACGCAGCGCGAGATCGAGGAGGGCACGTACCGTCGCCACCAGATGCGCGTCAAACGGCGCGAGAGGTCCCGTGCGGAGCACGGCGAGCTCACGGCCCAGGACATCGCCAGCATCCAGGTCATCAGGGACACGCTCGGCGAGGCCGCCGCGCAGGAGGCCGAGGCGAAGCGCCGGTCGGAGCTGCTCGCAGAGGCGGGCGGCGACATCGAGATCGAGGTCGATGACGCGCCGATCCGCATGAACTCGCAGGAGCGCGCCCGGGCCCGGTACCGTGCGATGACGGAGACCGAGGCCACCGTCGCTGACGAGGGAGACGCCGCCGAGGAGTTCATCAGGCAGACGTTCAGCGACGCGGCACCGGCGGCGCCCCGGCCGGCAGCCCCGGCGGAGCCCCCGCGGGCAGAGCCGAGCCAGCCCGCGGCCTCTGCGAGCGAGATCCGCGGCGCGACGCAAGACGACCTCGCACGGCGGGCAGAGGCACTCAGGGCCTTCAGGGCGCGCCTGGCCGGCGTGGCGCCACCCGCAGCTCCCGCCGCCGCACCGCAGGCTGCCGCGCCGTCGGCGGCCTCACCGGCTCCGAGGCCATCGCCCCCGCCCGCAGCGGCGGTCCCGGGCCCGCGACCGGCGACACCCTTCCCGACAGGCTTCGGATCGCCTCAGGCTCCCCCGCGACCGACTCCCTCCCCGGCCGCGATCCAGCAGGCAGAGGAGGAGCGCCGCGCCCGCCGTGTCTTCGACCAACTCGTCGCGACCAAGCGGCAGCTCCAGGAGCCCGTCGACAAGCTGAGCTTCGACGCGGTCAGGCAGAGCATGGCGAAGCAGGCCGCGGCGCTGCGCGAGAAGCACCAGTGCCGCGACGTGGACTTCGACGTCGTGGTCAAGGAGGGCAAGGCCTACCTCAAGCCGGTGCCGAAGTAGCCCGCGGCGCGCTCAGGCAGCGTCAGAGGTAGCCCGAGATCGACGCCCCGAGCCCGAAAAAGCGGGTATCGGTGAGATCCTGCTCGTAGAGAAGGTCGAGGCCGACCTCCTTCGACCTGAAGCCGAGCCCGCCGGTCAGCACGTTGTGCCGCGTGAGGGCATCGTAGCGGTAGCCCACGCGCACCGGCACGGTGTCCTCGGTGTACTCGATGCCGGCAGAGAAGCCGCTTGCGAGCTTGTCGTGCTCGTCGAGTTCACCCCGCCATTGGGCGCCCATGAAGAGGCCGCCCTGCAGCAGGGCCGCGCCGGCCTCGAACGACCGCGCGAAGCCGACCTCCGACGAGGGGACGAGGTCATGGGCGGCGATGCCGAGCATCACGCCACCGTCGAGGGCGGCGTGAACCCCCGCGTCGATGGTGAAATCGGCGCTCAGGTCGTCGGTCGCGGCGTCCTCGCCCAGCACGCGTTCGGTGACACGCCGGTAGTGCGCCACCACGCCGAGCCCGGCGCGGCCGTCGAGCAGCGGCAGTGCGAGCCCGACGCGTGCATCGTGGCTGACGACGTCGCCGAGCTCGGGATCGGCGCCGCTGCCCTCGGGGTCAGGCGCATCGTAGGTGCCAAAGGTGTAGGCGCCCCCGAGCGTGTACGAGGCGTTGCTCTTGCTGTCGATGACGGAGCCGCCGACCGAGTGGGAGCCATCGGGTCGGAGGTTCAGGTAGCCGGCCTCGAGCACGTAGACAGGCGCCAGGCACATGGCGGCCGGGTTCGAGAAGATGGCTCCCGAGCCGGCACCGCCCGCCACGAAGGTCCCGGCGAGGCCGCGCGAGCGGAGGCTGCCGAGCTCGAGGTCCCGCGCGGCGGCGGGGGCCGCGGCAGAGGCCGTGGCGGCAAGGGCGACTGCGGCGGCAAGTGCGGTGAGGCGGAGGTTTCGCATCGAGGCTCCGGTCGGGGGAGCCGTGCGCCTACGGCGGCCTCCGGTCGGCGTCAAACTCCTCGCGCGCGTGCGGGTGCTCGCGCGTGCGCGATTGCCAGTGCGTCGCGGCTCGCGTATGCTGCGACGCCCGCCAGGCATCGCGCCGTAGGGGGGCGACACCGTCAGACGGGGCAGCATGGCGACGAGCGAACAAGGCGGCGAGGGTCAGAAGGAGCAGACGGGCGGCGAGGGGCTGCCTCCCTCGGGCGGCGAGCCGCCCCCGGGGTCAGGCGGAGGAGCCCTGCTGCCGGTGCGCATCGAGGAGGAGATGCGCACGTCGTACCTGAACTACGCGATGTCGGTCATCATCGGGCGCGCGCTCCCCGATGTGCGTGACGGGCTCAAGCCCGTGCACCGCCGGATCCTGTTCTCGATGCACGAGCAGTCGAACACCTGGAACCGCGCGTACAAGAAGTCGGCACGCATCGTCGGCGACGTCATCGGCAAGTACCACCCGCACGGTGACCAGGCGGTGTACGACGCGCTCGTCCGCATGGCGCAGGACTTCTCGATGCGCATGCCGCTCATCGACGGCCAGGGCAACTTCGGCTCGGTCGACGGCGACCCGCCGGCCGCGATGCGATACACCGAAGTCCGCATGGCGCGCCTGTGCAGCGAGCTCATGGCCGACATCGAGAAGCAGACGGTCGACTTCTTGCCGAACTACGACGGCAACGAAGAGGAGCCGGTCGTGCTGCCGGCCCGCATCCCGAACCTGCTCATCAACGGCTCCGAGGGCATCGCCGTCGGCATGGCGACCCGTGTCCCGCCGCACAACCTCGGCGAGGTCGTCAGGGCGGTCATCCACCTGATCGACCACCCGGATGCGACCCTCGACGACCTGGCGCGCATCATCCCGGGCCCCGATTTTCCGACCGCCGGCCTCATCTACGGCATCGATGGCATCCGCGAGGCCTACGAGACCGGTCGCGGCGTCATCCGCATCCGCGCCCGCGCGAACGTCGAGACCGACGACCGCACCGGCAAGGAGTCGATCATCGTCACCGAGCTGCCGTTCCAGGTGAACAAGGCGCGGCTGCTCGAGAAGTTCGCCGAGCTGGTGCGCGAGAAGGCCGTCGAGGGCATCACCGACCTCAGGGACGAGTCGGACCGCAACGGCATGCGGATGGTCATCGAGCTGCGTCGCGACGTGAACGCACAGGTGGTGCTGAACCACCTGTTCAAGAAGACCGCGCTCGAGACGAGCTTCGGCATCAACATGCTCGCGATCGTGGCCGGCCAGCCGCAGGTGCTGCCGCTGCGGGATATCCTCACCCACTTCATCGATTTTCGTCGCGACGTCGTCACGCGGCGAAGCGAGCACGAGCTGAAGCAGGCAGAGAAGCGTCTCCACATCCTTCGGGGCCTGCGGCGCGCCGTCGACATGATCGACGAGGTCATCAAGACGATCCGGGCGTCGGCCGATGTCGACGAAGCGAGGGAGGGCCTCATGAACCTCCTCTCGGTCGACGAGATCCAGGCACAGGCAATCCTCGATCTGCGGCTCCAGCGGCTGACCAACCTCGAGATCAACAAGCTCGACGAGGAGATCGGCGAGGTCACCGCCAACATCACCGACCTGCTCGATATCCTGCAGAACGAGAGCCGGCTGCTCGCCGTCGTGCGCGAAGAATTGCAGTCGATCCTCGACCAGTACGACGACGCGCGCCGTACCGAGATCCTGCCCTTCTCGGGCGAACTCTCGATCGAGGACCTGATCGCCGACGAGGACGAGGTCGTCACCCTCACCCACGGCGGCTACATCAAGCGCACCAAGATCGCGGAGTACCGCACGCAGAAGCGGGGCGGCAAGGGACTCAAGGGCATGGAGACCAAGGAGGAGGACTTCGTCGAGGATGTGTGGGTGACAACCACACACTCCTCGCTGCTGGTCTTCGGGACCTCAGGCTGGTGCTATCCGCTGCGGGTTCACGAAATCCCGGCCGGCGGCCGCAACACCCGCGGCAAGCCGATCGTCAACATGATCCCGATCAAGCCCGAAGAAAAGGTCGCCGCGGTGCTCCCCTTCAAGGATTTTGAGGAGGGCAAGTACATCGTCACCTGCACCCGCGACGGCATCGTCAAGAAGACGTCGCTGCCGGCCTACCAGAATATCCATGCAGGCGGCATCATCGGCGTCGTCATCCCCGAGGGCGACGAGCTGATCACCGCCCGGCTCTGCGAGGCGGGCGACCAGATGCTGCTCGTCTCCTCCGACGGCCAGTCGATCCGGTTCGATGCCGAAGAGGTGCGCCCCACCGGTCGCGCCACCCAGGGCGTCACCGGGATGCGGTTCCGCGACTCCGACCACCTCGTCTCGATGCTCGTCATCCCGCGCGAGGATATCGCCCGCGAAGAGGTCGCCCTCGACGAGGACACCGGCAAGACGACCAGCCGCCGCACCATCCTCGCCGTCACCGAGCGCGGCTACGGCAAGCGTACCTTCTTGTCTGAATATCGCCCGCAGGGCCGCGGCGGGCTCGGCATCATCACCATCGACACCTCGGAGCGGAATGGCCGCGTCGCCGGAGCGCGCTTCGTCTCGTCTGACGAGGAGCTGATCCTGATCACCGATGGTGGCCAGATCATCCGAAGCCGCGTCTCCGACATCTCGGTCACCGGCCGAAACACCATGGGGGTTCGCCTCATCTCGCTCGGCGACGACGAAACCGTGGTCGGCATGTCGCTCTTCGCCGAGCGCGAGACGGCGGGAGACGAGGGTGACGCGGAGCCAGCGGGCGCCGCAGACTGAAGGAGCAGACTCGATGAATCGACCGCGCCCCGAGTCGGACCGCCTCTTCGCGCGCGCCCAGGAGCTGATCCCGGGCGGCGTCAACAGCCCTGTGCGGGCCTTTCGCGGCGTCGGCGGCACGCCCGTCTTCGTTCGCCGCGCCTCGGGCGCCTGGTTCGAAGACGTCGATGGCCATCGCTACATCGACTACGTGGGCTCCTGGGGGCCCATGATCCTCGGCCACGCCCACCCGGCGGTCATCGAGGCGATCGGCCGCGCCGCGCTCGACGGCACATCGTTCGGCTGCCCGACTTCGCTCGAGAACGACATGGCGGAGCTGCTCCAGGAGCTGATGCCCTCGCTCGAGAGGGTCCGCATGGTCAGCTCCGGCACCGAGGCGACGCTCTCCGCAATCCGGCTCGCGCGCGGCTTCACGGGGCGAACGAAACTCCTCAAGTTCGCCGGCAATTACCATGGCCACGGCGACAGCCTGCTCGTCGAGGCCGGCTCCGGTGTCGCCACGCTCGGCATCCCCGGCACGCCGGGGATACTCCCCGATGTCGCCGCCCACACACTCACGGTCGAGTACAACGACCTCGAGGCAGTCGATGCGGTCTTTGCGCGGCATGGCGACGATATCGCCGCCGTCATCGTGGAGCCCGTCGCGGGCAACATGGGACTGGTGCCGCCGAGGCCCGGGTTCCTTGGGAGGCTCCGGAGCCGGTGCGACGAATCGGGCGCGCTGCTGATTTTTGACGAGGTGATGACCGGGTTCCGGGTCGCGCTCGGAGGCGCCCAGGCCCTGTTCGGGGTGAGGCCCGACCTCACCACCATCGGCAAGATCGTCGGGGGTGGGCTGCCTGCCGCGGCGTATGGCGGACGCTCCGACATCATGCTCCGGGTCGCCCCGGCGGGCGACATCTACCAGGCCGGCACCCTGTCGGGGAATCCGCTCGCCATGACCGCCGGCATCACGACGCTCCGGCTGCTCCGGGACACGCCGGGACTACACGACGACCTCGCGCGGCGCACACAACGCCTCGCAGAGGGCCTGGCGGCAGAGGCGCGCAGTGCCGGCCACCCGGCCGTCGCCCAGTACGTCGGTGCCATGTTCTCGGTGTTCTTCTCGTCGGAGCCCGTCTGGTCCTACGCCGACGCGCGGCGAAGCAACGCCTCGCTGTTCAGGGGCTGGTTCCACGCCATGCTCGACCGGGGCGTCTACCTGGCACCGAGTGCCTTCGAGGCGGCGTTTGTCGGGGCCGCGCACTCCGACGCAATCATCGACGAAACCCTCGACATCGCGAAGGCGGCCTTCGCCTCGGTGTGAAGGCATCTGGGCGCACACCCCCGTTTCGCTTGCCTCGCAGCGGCCGTGACGCCAGACTCCGGCCGACCCTGACCGGAGTGATCGGCATGTACTCGAACGTTTGGCGCACTTCCCTCGCCTCCTCGATCCTCGGCCTCGCACTCCTCACTGCATGCGGCACCGATGCGCCCGCCCGGGCGACCGTCGAGCCGGACTGCCAGTCCGATGCGGACTGCCAGGGCGGAACCTGCAGCGACGGAACCTGCGTCGCCCCAGATACGACCGGGGATTCGCAGCCGGTCGAGGACAGTGGCGCCGACGCCCCCGGCCTCGACGCAGAGACCGACGGAGCTGCCGCCTGCGCCGACGGGGGGCCGGCGAACGCGTGCGGCGGCTGTTCAGAGCTGCCCGCCGAGCTTGAGTCGACGTGCGGGACCTGCGGGGTCGGGCGCTGGCTCTGCGATGGCGCCGACGCGCTCGTTTGTGTCGGCGACGCTCCCAACGCCTGCGGGACCTGCGGCGAGCTCCCGGGCCGCCCGGGCGATGCGTGCGGCGACTGCGGTGACGGCTTCTGGCGGTGCGACGACGAGGCGGGCCTGCTCTGTGTGTCCGCCAGCGAGGATGCCAACGCGTGCGGTGGCTGCCAGCCGCTTCCGGCAGAGCCCGGAACCGATTGCGGAACGTGCGGCCGTGTTCGCTGCGCGGGCCCCAACGAGGTGGAGTGCGCCGGAGACGGCGCCAACGCGTGCGGCGGCTGCGCGAGCCTCACCCAGCAGCCGGGAGTCGCCTGCGGCGTGTGCGCCGACGGCGTCGTCGCCTGCGACGGGACCGACCGCGTGCGCTGTGAGGGAGCTTCGGCGGTCAACGCGTGTGGCACCTGCGGAGAGCTCGCCGAGGAGCCCGGCACCGCGTGCGGTGTGTGCGGCGGCGGAACGTGGACCTGCGACGCGACCGCACCGTCGGGCGTCAGGTGCGACAACGCCGAGGCGCGCAACGAGTGCGGCGGCTGCGGCGCGCTCGCCGCGGCTCCCGGTTCGGCGTGCGGAACGTGTGGCAGTGGCGCATGGGCCTGCGTGGGCACCGACGCGCTCGCCTGTGCCGGCGACCGGGGCGACGCCGCCCGCGTCCAGACCTACGCCGATACCGACGGCGACGGGTTCGGCGCAGGGCCGGCCACCGCAGAGTGCTTCGCGTCGGTGGGCCGGACAACACGGTCGGGTGACTGTGACGACAGCCGCGACGCCGTGCGTCCCGACGCGGTCGAGACCTGCAACGGGCTTGACGACAACTGCGACGGCACCCTCGACGGCGCCGCAGCGACCGGGCAGCTCACCTTCTACCGCGATGCCGATGGCGACGGGGCCGGTGACAACACCGCGCGCGTGACCTCCTGCACGGCGCCAACCGGGTACGTGTCGGTCGCCGGCGACTGCGACGACGGCAACGCGCGACGCGCCCCGGGCCTCGCGGAGACCTGCGACGATGTCGACAACGACTGCGACGGCTCGGTCGACGAGGGCGCGCCCCTGACGACCTGGTACATCGACCTCGATGACGACGGGTTCGGCTCGACCGACGACGCCTTTGCAGCCTGCGGCCAGCCGGTTGGCTACGCCGACAACGCCGACGACTGCGACGACCTCGATGCCGGCGTCAACCCCGGGCAGCTCGACACCCCTGACGCCGCGAGCCTCGACAACAACTGCGACGGCATCGACGGCGACCTCGACCGCGCGATCCTCGTCTCGACTGCTGGCAACGACAGCGCCGACGGCTCCAGCGCCTTGAACCCGGTCCGTACCCTCGCCCGCGCCGTGGCGCTGCACCAGGCGAACCCTTCGCGCGACCAGATCTGGGTCGCCGTCGGTACCTACACCGGGCCTCAGCTTGCGCTCGACGCGGTCGGGCTCTTTGGGGGCTACGACGCGACCTTCTCGTCTCGGAGCGCCGTGCGCTCTGCCTTTCGTGCCACGACGGCGCTCGCGGTGCGGGTCGAAAACGCCACGGCCCCGGTCCGCATCGAGCGCATGAGCATCGAGTCGGCGCCTGGGAGCGCCGCCGGCGAGGCTTCGATCGCCGTGCGTGTCGTGAATTCGGGCTCGTTCGTCACCATCAGCGATGCCCTGCTCACGGCGGCGCGCGGCGCGGCCGGAAGCGCCGGGACCACGGGCACTGCCGGCACCCCTGGCGCGGGCGGCACCGCGGGCACTGCCGGGGGTGACGGCAACCTCGGGATCCGCCCCGGTGGCCCGGGAGGCCTCCCGGGCGGTGGCTTCGGCGGTACGGGCCGGTACCAGCTCGCGGGGGGGACAGGCGCGGGCGGCCAGGCAAATGGCAGCTCCTGCGGCGGCGGCGGCGGCGCGGGAGGAAGCCTCGGGCTTGGCTGTCTCGACGGCGCACCCGACCCGGGCGCTCCGGGCGGCTCCGGCTGCACCGGGCCGCGCGGACGCGACGGAGCGGCTGGGAGCGAGACCGGCTCCTTCAGCTCGAATGAGTGGATTGCCGGCGTGGGCGCAGCCGGGTCGTCAGGCGGCAGTGGCGGAGCGGGGGGCGGCGGCGGCGCCGGAGGCGGCGAGGATTGCAGCTTCCTCGTCACCTTCTTCGGAACGGGCGGCGCGGGCGGCGGCGGCGGCGGCGGTGGGGCCGGCGGCGCCGGAGGGACGGGCGGAACCGGCGGCGGCGCCTCGATCGCGCTGCTGGTCGTGCAGAGCGACCTCGTGGTCTCGTCGGTCACCCTGGTCACGCTCGGCGGCGGTGCCGGCGGCGCGGGTGGTGCCGGCGGCGCCGGCGGCGCTGGCGGAACGGGCGGCGCGGGCGGCACCTGTACGGTCAACACCTGCGGCGCCGGCGGGATCGGCGGTGCAGGTGGCCAGGGCGGTTCCGGCGGCTGCGGCGGCGGCGGCGCGGGCGGTCCATCCGTCGGCATCTGGGGCATCTCGGCCGCCTCGATGCAGCTCCGGAACGCGACCTACACGATCGGGGCACCGGGGCTCGGCGGCTCCACGGCATGCGTCACCAATGCCGGACCATCCGGGTTCTCCGGGACCGTCGCGAACGTGACCGTCCGCTGAGCCGCGACGCCTTGACCCGGATCTGCCAGCGGCGTACACGCCTCGCCTGCCGCGTCGGCTGACGGCGCGTGGGAGTACTCATGGAACCCGGCCCCGCCTCGCTCGACGCAAAGTCGCCCTCACCGTCGCACCCAGGCGCGGGCGACGACGCGGCTGCCGTCGCGTGGGTCCTGCGGGTTGCCAAGCGCCTGCTCTCACTGCGCCTGGTGCGATTCGGAGTGGTCGGGGCGAGCGGGGTGGTCGTGAACCTCGGTGTCGCCAAGCTGGTGATGAGCTCGTTCGCCGAGCCCTTTGCCAAGGGCACGACGGCGGCCTACCTCTCGCTTGCCGCCGGAATTGTCGTCTCGATTTTCTCGAATTTCGTCATCAACGATGCGTGGACGTGGGGCGACCGCGACAAGGCCGCGGGCCTGGCTCCCTGGCTTCGCCGCTGCGGTCGATTCTACGTTACCAGCGCCGCGGCCGCGACACTGCAGTGGATTCTCGCCACGGCGATTTACCGCGGCTGGCACCCGATCGAGGGGTTTGTGTGGATGTCGCCGGAGGACTGGCGACTGACGCTCTCAGGCTGCGTCGCCATCGTGATTGCGATGCCCCTCAACTTCATCGCAAATCATTTCTGGACCTTTCGGCGCGCACGGCGCTAACGCCATGACGCAGCGCGCAACGGGCCCGCGCTGGACGACGTGGCACGACGTGTCCACGCTCCGGATGCCGAGCCCAGCCCCGTTCGCGTGTCACGATGCCTCGATTCATCTACAGGCTTGCCGAACTCGATGACCTCGACGCGATCCACGCGCTCGCGCTGCACCTCGACTCGCTGAACCTGCCTGCAGACCGGGTCGAGCTTGCCGGCATGATCACCCGCTCAATTGCCTCGACCCGGCATGACACGCCCGCGGGCGAGTTCCTCTTCGTGCTCGAGTCCATCCACGACCGGCGGGTGGTCGGCACATCGATGATCCTCGCCGCGCATGGCACCCCGGACGACCCACACCACTCGCTTCGGGTCGACCGCGAGGAGCGCTACAGCGAGACCCTCGGACGCCTGTTCGTCCACCAGACCCTGACACTGGTGCAGAGCTACACGCCGCACACCGAGATCGGGGCACTCGTGCTCGACCCAGCCTTCCGCGGCCACCCCGACCGACTTGGCCGGATCCTGAGCTTCGGCCGGTTTCTCTACATCGCCATGTTTCGGCAACGCTTCTGCAGCGAGGTGCAGGCGGAGCTGCTCCCCTGCCTGCTTGACGACGGCTCGTCCCCGCTCTGGGAGTGGCTCGGCCGGCCCTTCACCGGTCTGGGCTACCAGGAGGCAGATCGTCTCTCACGTCGGAACCGCGAGTTCGTGAGATCGCTGTTCCCGCGCGGTCCGATCCATGTGGCGCTGGCACCCGAGACCGTCCGCGAGACCATCGGCGTCGTCGGGCCGACAGCAAGGCCCGTCGCCTACATGCTCGAACAGGCGGGGTTTCGGTTCAATCGGCACCTCGACCCCTTCGATGGCGGGCCGCACCTCGCGGCGGCGACCGACCACATCGACCCCATCCGGCGCGTCGTCACGGCGACCGTCGGGCGGCTCGGCGGCGAGGGCTCCACCACGGTGAGCCGGGGGCTGCTCGCGGCGGTGGATCGTCCCTTCGTGGCGGTCGCAACGCCCTACGCGCACGATGAGGGAACGCTCTTTGTCCCCGACGAGACGCTGACCTGCCTCGGCCTTGCGTCCGGCGACAGGGTGACGGTTGTCCCACTCGACCCACGCGGAGCTCCCCCATGACCTCGCAGCATGGCGTATTCGTCGATGCCGGCGCAGCCTTTGTGGCCGGCCGTTGGATCCTCGCGGGCCCCGGACCAAGGGAGCGCCGGAGCCCGCACGACCTCGACCGGGTCGCCAGCGTCTGGTCCGACGGCGCGGGCTGGATCGACCAGGCGGTCGAGGAGGCGCGCTCAGCGCAGCGTGTCTGGCGAAGAGCCTCGCTCGATGAACGCTTCGCTGTCATGGATGCCTTCGCGCGCGCGATCGAAGAAGATGCCGCCGTCCTGGCGTCGGTCATCGTGGCAGAGGTCGGCAAGACTGGCCGCGAGGCACGAAGCGAGGTCGCGGCAACCGCATCAAAATGGCCGGCCACAAAGGCAATCGCCGCGCGAGAGCTCCAGCGCCGCCAGCCCCTTCCCGACGCCTTCTACGACCTCATCCCGCTCGGCGTCATCGCGGTCATCGGGCCCTTCAACTTCCCGATCCACCTCTCCAATGGCCACATCATGGCCGCGCTTGTGGCCGGCAACTCCGTCATCCTCAAGCCGTCGGAGTCAGCACCGGCTTCAGCGGCACGCTATGTCCGGTGCTGGGAGCGCGCCGCCGCCGCCTCCGGCGCGCCCGCCGCGCTCCTGCAGCTCGTTCAGGGCCCGGGCACCACGGGAGCCCTGCTCGCCGGCAACCCCGGGATCGACGGTGTGGCCTTCACCGGGTCGTACCCGGTCGGCGTGTCGCTGCTCACCGCAAACGCCGCGCAGACCGGCAAGCTCATCGCCCTTGAGCTCGGCGGAAAGAACACGTCGATCGTGCTTGCCGATGCCCCGCTCGACGTCGCGGTGGACTCGGTGGTCGCGTCGGTCATTGCCACGACCGGGCAGCGCTGCACCTGCACGAGCCGCATGGTGGTCGACGAGGCCGTCGCCGACGCGGTCGTCTCTGCCGTCGCCGACCGCCTCCGCTCGGTCGTCCCGGGTGACCCCGAGGACGAGTCCACCCCGTTCGGGCCGCTCGCGACGGAGTCCGGCCATGCAGGGTTCGTCGAGGCCCAGCAGCAGCTCGAGGGCCTCGAATCGCTGGTCGTCGGGGGTGCGATCGAGCGGGACCGTCGGGGGTACTGGGTCAGGCCCGCGATGCACCGGGTGACCGACGTTGCCGTCGCCGCACCCCGGATCGA
>JBILLP010000358.1:0-4271 GCA_044376025.1 Bradymonadia bacterium | reverse complement strand
GCCTTGACCGCCGTGCCCGCCCGGATTCGCCGGTTGCACCGGGCGCAGGGCCGGGCCATACTCCGGGCTCCTGTGCTCCGAACCAAGGTGCTCCGTGAGACTCGCCCATGCCCCGGCAGCACGCCCGCCCCGGCGTCACCCCTCGGTCCGGCTCGCCCTGCTGCTCGCAGCCACGACCTGCGCCGCCTGCGCCGATGACAACGCCGGCTCCGGCGAGGCGGACCCCGGAGCCACCGACACCGTCGACGATACCGAACCCGCCGACACCGGAGCCACCGACACCGTCGACGATACCGAACCCGCCGACGACGCCGCAACCCCGGACACCGCCGTCGACACCAGCGACCCTGACATCGGCGAGGATACCGGGTCGACCGACACCGTCGACGATACCGAACTCACCGACACCGTCGACGATACCGAACGTACCGACCCCGACGAGGACTCAGGAGTCACCGACGCGGCCGAGGACACGGGACTCACCGACGCGGCCGACGACTCAGCAGTCACCGACGCGGCCGAGGATACGGGACTCACCGACACGCTCGATGACGCCCCAGACGAGGACACGCCGAGCGATACCGACGTGGAGCCTGCGCCGTTTGGCGACTGCCCGTCGTTCGTGGCGGGCCGCAGCCGGGGCTACATCAGCAGCCAGAACCTGATCGAGCAGCTCTTGTCCCCGGTGATTGTCGAGGCCAGCGGACTCGCTGCCAGCCGGCTGAACCCCGGGGTCCTCTACACCCACAACGACTCCGGCGGCCGGCCCGAGGTGTTCGCCATCGACGGCGCCAACGGGCATCGACTGGCGACGCTGACGCTCTCGGGCGCTGACGCCAACGACTGGGAGGACATGGCTGTCGGCCCCGGCCCTGAGCCGGGCGCCTCGTACCTCTATGTCGGCGACATCGGCGACAATGGGGGCGATCGCGTGCGCATCGAGGTGTACCGCGTGCGCGAGCCGTCGGTGGCGCGCGGGGGAGCCCCCGCCGCGACGACCCTCACCGGTGTCGAGCGCCTTGAGTTCCAGTACCCCGACCGTGGCCACAACGCGGAGTCGCTGGCGGTCGACCCACGCACGGGCGACCTCTACGTGGTCACCAAGTCGGGCTCCGGCGAGGCGGTTGTCTACCGGGCATCGCCGCCTTTCGTGCCGCTCGACCGCATGACGATGACGCTGGTGACGACGCTGCGGTTCGGCGTGGCGCCGCTCTCGGGGCGCACCGAGACGACCGCCGCCGATTTCTCGCCCGGCGGAGACCTGATCGCGATCCGCACCTACGACGCCATCCACATGTGGCGGCGCCCGCTCGGACGCACCGTTGACGAGGCCTTCGCGTCGGAGCCCTGCGACGCGCCGCAGGTCGATGAGCCACAGGGCGAGACGGTCGCGTTCGACACGCTGACCGGAGGCTACTTCACCCTGAGTGAGGGCCGCGGCCAGCAGCTCTATTTCTTCTCGCCCCGCTGAGCGGCAGTTGCGGTGCCGTTGTGTGTCCCGGCGACCGGGTCGCGCACCCTGAGCCCGTTCTGAGCGACATCACGCGCATTCCACACAACCGCCTCGACGATGCCGCGCACCTGCTCCGGCGACCCGGCCAGGGCGGCATGCGCCAGCTTGAGCGGCAGCGTCACCGCGACGAGGTCGGGCCCGTAGACGAGCAGCAGATCGGCGACGTCGAGGTGCTTTCGCGCCAGCAGGAGTGTGTTGCGTGTGTTGTAGAAGGCGCGCGCCCACGGCTGTCGGTAGGAGCCAGGCCCCGGGTGCACACACACAGCATCACCGACGTACCGGATCAGCCACCCCGCCCGCGCCAGCCGTGCGCACAGGTCGATATCCTCACAGCCGTAGGGCGAGAACCGCTCGTCGAGCAGTCCGACCTCGCGCAGCGCCGAAACCCGGATCAACTGGGCTCCGCCGGTCACGAATCCGGCCTGCTCCCGCGCGTCATAGCGCCCGTCATCGCGTGCCCCCTCGCCGCGCGAGGGGTCCCACGCCGGCTGCATCGCACGCGGAAGCGCCGGCCGGATTTTTCGGGAGATTTCTCCGACCGACGACAGGTAATTGACCCGCCATGACCCGCCACCGGCGCGCACCAGGCGCGAGGGGTCCTCCGCGACGCGGATCTTGGGCCCGAACAGCCCGGCGGCGGGGTGGCTTTGCGCATCATCGAGCAGCCGCTCGACCATGTCGGGCGCCGCGACCGCGTCGTTGTCAAACAGCAGCACGAACCTGCGTCCCTGCCGCAGCGCCTCGGCAAGCCCGACGTTGCGGCCACCCGCGACGCCCCTGTTGTCGTCGAGCCGTCGCACGGCGGCGTCGGGATAGCGCCGGCTCAGCCGACCGGCTTCAGGGGGCGTGGTGCCGTTGTCGACCACGAGCAGGTCAACCGGGCAGGTCTGGGCCCGCAGCGAGTCGAGGCTCGCGAAGGTATCGTCGAGGCTGCCCCAGTGCAGCACGACCGCGAGGGGACGCCCCGGATCGGGACCTCTGCCAGGGGTCGAGCGCACCGGGACACCGGCTCAGTAGCGGTAGGCTTCGCCCTTGTAGGGCCCCTCGACCGGCACGCTGATGTAGTCGGCCTGCTCCTTCGACAGCACCGTGAGGCGGGCGCCAAACTTGGCGAGGTGGAGGCGCGCGACATGCTCGTCGAGCGACTTGGGAAGCGTGACGACCGTCTTGCCGAGCTGCTCCGCATTCTTGTGGAGCTCGAGCTGGGCGAGGACCTGGTTGGTGAACGAGGCGCTCATGACCAGGCTCGGGTGGCCGGTTGCGCAGCCGAGGTTGACGAGGCGTCCCTCTGCCAGCACGATGATCGAGTGGCCGCCGCCGCCCGGGCCGTGGGTCGTGCGGGTGAACCGCCACTCGTGCACCTGCGGCTTGATCTCGATCTTCTCGACGCCGCCCTCTGCGCGGAGCTTCTCGAGCCCCGCCATGTCGATCTCGTTGTCAAAGTGGCCGATGTTGCACACGATCGCATTGTGCTTCATGCGGCTCATGTGCTCGGCGGTGATGATCGCGGCGTTGCCGGTCGCGGTCACGAAGATGTCGAAGTTCGCCAGGGCATCCTCGACCGTGATCACGTCGAGCCCGGCCATGCAGGCCTGCAGCGCGCAGATTGGGTCGACCTCGGTCACCGAGACCTTGGCGTGCTGGCCCACCAGCGACTGGACCGACCCCTTGCCAACGTCACCGTAGCCGCAGACGAGCGCGCGCTTGCCGGCGATCATGACGTCGGTCGCCCGCATGATCGCGTCGATCAGCGAGTGCCGGCAGCCGTAGACGTTGTCGAACTTCGACTTGGTGACCGAGTCGTTGACGTTGATGCCGGGGAAGAGCAGCGTGCCGTCCTGCATCATCTTGTAGAGACGGTGGACGCCGGTGGTGGTCTCCTCGGACACGCCCCGGATCTTCGCGGCGAAGGGCCGCCAGAAGTTGTCGCCGCGGTCGGCGCGGACATCGGCGAGGATCTGCAGCACGATGGCTTCCTCCTCGTTGCTGGCCTTGGCCGGGTCGGGGGTGGTGCCGGCGAGCTCGAACTCGACGCCCTTGTGGATCAGCAGCGTGGCATCGCCGCCGTCATCGACGATCAGGTTCGGGCCGCCGCCGTCGCCGAAGATCAGCGCCTGCAGGGTGCACCACCAGTACTCCTCGAGCGTCTCGCCCTTCCAGGCGTAGACGGGCGTGCCGGCCGGCCTGTCGGCGGTGCCGGCCGGACCGACCGCGATCGCCGCGGCGGCGTGGTCCTGCGTCGAGAAGATGTTGCACGAGGCCCACTGCACCTCAGCGCCGAGCGCCACGAGCGTCTCGATCAGCACTGCAGTCTGGATGGTCATGTGCAGCGAACCCATGATGCGCGCGCCGGCGAGCGGCTGCTTGCCCGCGTGCTCCTCCCGGAGCGCGGCGAGGCCGGGCATCTCGTGGAGCGCAAGGTCGATCTCCTTGCGACCCCACGCGACGAGGGTCGGGTCGAGCGAGGCGACCTTGAACGGGACGCCCGCAAAGAGCGCCAGGCCGGTGCTCATGAAGCCAGAGGGGAAGGTAACGACGGCGCTGCTCATGTGGACTCGAGGCAGATGTGGTAGGCGAACGCGGAGACGCGACCGGTCGCGCCTTAGCCCGACCGTGGTCGGGTGTGCAAGCTGCGCGCTGGCCCGAACAAGATGCAGCCCCCGACGTCGGGGATGCGGAGCTCGCTTCGAACCCCCCTACGCCCGCCGTCACCATGCGCCCCACCAGCCACCTCGTTGCCGCCCTGACCTCGCTCGCG
>JBILLP010000357.1:0-4279 GCA_044376025.1 Bradymonadia bacterium | reverse complement strand
CGCGTCGCGCCACGACGCTGCTCGATGACGTGACGCTGCTTCACGACGCACTGCCCGAGCTCGACCACGGATCGCTCTCGCTGTCGACGAGGCTGCTGGGGCGCAACCTGCGTGCGCCGCTGCTGATCACGGGCATGACCGGCGGCGTCGGCACGGCGCGTGACGTGAACCGTCGGCTCGCAGCGACGGCAGAGGAGTTCGGCATCGGGTTCGGGGTTGGCTCGCAGCGTCCGATGCTGAGGGACCGCGCCACCCGCGACTCCTACCAGGTGCGCGACGTGGCGCCCTCGACGCTCATCCTGGGCAACATCGGCGCCGTGCAGGCCGTCGCGACCTCGACGGCGGAGCTCGAGGACCTGGTCGGCACGATCGGGGCCGATGCGCTCTGTGTGCACCTCAACCCCGGCCAGGAGATGATCCAGGATCAGGGCGATCGCGACTTTCGCGGCTGCCTGCAGCGGATTGCGGAGCTGCAGCGCGAGCTGACGGTCCCGGTCGTCGCCAAGGAGACGGGGTGTGGACTTTCCCCGAGGGTGCTCGACCGGCTCAAGGCGTCGGGCATCCGCACGGTCGACGTGGCCGGCGCGGGCGGCACGACGTGGGTTGGTGTCGAGACGCACCGGGCCTCAGAGCGGCGCGCGCGCATCGGGCAGGCGCTCTGGGACTGGGGCATCCCGACCGCGGCGTCGGTGAGGTTCGCCGCGAACCGTTCGCTCGAGACGATCGCCAGCGGGGGCATTCGCGACGGCTACGACGTCGCGCGTGCGATCGCGCTCGGCGCAACCGTGGGGGGCGCGGCACTCCCGTACCTCAGGTCGGTCTGGGAGAACCCCGCCGGAGGAGGGCGCGTCGTCGTGGAGTCGATGCTCGACACCCTCAGGACGGTGATGCTGCTGACCGGCAGCGCCGATCTTGCCGCGCTGCGCCAGGTGCCCCGCGTCTATGGACCGGCCCTCGAACGCTGGCTTGCCCTCGACCGGTAGCCGGTGGACACCGCCGTGGCGGGTCGCGGAGCCCATGCCTCCGCGACTGCAGCCCGGCGAGAAGGCACTTGACTTCGGGGCGGTCGGCGCACTAGCCTTCGGCGCCTACCAATCCTCGCTGTCGGCGGGGTGAGGTCTTCCCGGGGTCATAGCTCAGCTGGGAGAGCGCAGCACTGGCAGTGCTGAGGTCAAGGGTTCGATCCCCTTTGGCTCCACTTCAATCCTGAAACGTCGGCCCTCTGCATCGCTGGCGACCGTGTCGAACCTCCCAACGTCCGACTCCTTCGCCGCCGATGCCGGTCGCTCGCTCTCTGGTCAGCCCTCGGGCCCGGCCAAGGTCGGCGTCATCATGGGCAGCAAGTCCGACTGGGAGACCATGCGGCATGCAGCCTCGATGCTCGAGAGCCTCGGGGTCGCCGTCGAGAGCCGCGTCGTCTCCGCTCACCGGACACCCCGGCTCCTCTTCGAGTATGCATCGAGCGCCGCCGACCGCGGACTCGCCGTCATCATCGCCGGAGCCGGCGGCGCCGCACACCTCCCGGGCATGGTCGCCAGCCTGACCCACCTGCCCGTCCTCGGCGTACCCGTCCTTTCGCGAACCCTGAACGGCGTCGACTCCCTGCTCTCCATCGTCCAGATGCCACGCGGCGTCGCCGTCGGCACCCTCGCGATCGGAGAGGCCGGGGCCGCCAACGCCGGCCTCCTCGCGGCCCAGATCCTGGCGCTCCACGACGACGCCCTCCGCGACCGCATCGTGGCCTTCCGCGACCGGCAGACCGGCGCCGTCGTTGCAGACGCGCTCCCGACGCCGTGATCCTGCCCGGGGCCACGATCGGCGTCCTGGGCGGCGGACAGCTCGGACGCATGCTCGCACTCGAGGCCAGGCGCATGGGGTACCGCGTCGAGGCCCTCGACCCCGACCCGACCGGCCCCGCCGGGCAGGTCTGTGACCACGTCATCGCAGGCTCGTTTCGCGATGTCGAGGCGGCCCGGAGCCTCGCGTTGCGTTGCGATGTCATCACCCTCGAGACCGAACATATCGCCCTCCCCGTGCTCGAGGCCGTCGCCGCGCTTCGTCCGCTTCACCCGGCCCCCTCGGTCCTGGCCACGGTGCAGGACCGGCTCGCCCAGCGCCGCTTTCTCGACCAGGTCGGTGTGCCGCACACCCCCTACGCAGAGGTCTCCACCCTCGCGCAGTTGGGCGAGGCGCTCGACCGGCTCGGCCGACCGGCGATACTCAAGACACGGCGCGAAGGCTACGACGGCAAGGGGCAGGCACGCATCCGCGTCGGAGACGACCCCGCCCAGGCCTGGAGCCGCGTGGGCGGAGCACCCTCGATCCTTGAGGCATTCGTGCCCTTCGAACGCGAGATCTCGGTGCTGCTGGCCCGCGCCGCCGATGGCTCGGTGGCCGTCTACCCGGTCGCGGAGAATGACCACCGGAACCATATCCTGCACACGACCGTCGCTCCGGCACGCGTCTCCGGGCCGGCCGCGGCGAAGGCCCGCGACATCTCGATCGCCATCGCAGAGGGACTCGGCATCGTCGGCATGATGGCGGTCGAGCTCTTTGCGCTCGAAGACGGGCAACTGCTGGTCAACGAGGTCGCGCCCCGCACCCACAATTCAGGGCACTTCACCTACGGCGGTGCCGCAACGTCGCAGTTCGAGCAGCACGCCCGTGCCATCCTGGGGCTTCCGCTCGGCGACACGCACCTCTTCGGCCCCTGTGTCATGGTCAACCTACTCGGCGACCTCTGGTCCCGACGTGACGACGTGTGGCGCGTCGTGGCATCGAACCCGATGGCGCACCTGCACCTGTACGGCAAGGCGAACGCGACGCCGGGCCGCAAGATGGGACACGTGCTGCTGCTCGACCCCGACACCGACGCCGCGCTGTCATGGGCGGAGCAGTTCTGCGCCTTCGGCGCCGAGCCATCGGTCGACCCGGGTCGATAGCGCCCGGGGATTGCGTCAGGTACCTCAGCCCTCTCAACCGGCATCGCGGGCGAACGACGCGGCGAGCCGGCGCAGACCCTCTGCCGTGGATACCTCGGGTCGGTAGCCGAGGTCGCGGCGGGCTGCCCCGATGTTGTACCAGTGTGCTGTGGCAAGCTGCTTCGCCACGAAGCGGGTCATCGGCGGCTCCGACTCGACGCCAAAGAGGCCGTACACGGCCTCGAGGGTCGCGCCGACCGCGTAGGCGACCCCGGGAGGAACGCTTCGGGTGACAGGTGGCAGGCCGGCGGCGCCGAGGATGCCGTTCACGAGGTCGCGAAGGGGCATGGGCTCGTCATTCGTGATGAAGTAGGCGCGGCCCGCGCACGCTGCTCCCGGGCCGAGGAGGTCGGCAGCATCGAGGTGTGCACGCGCAGCGTTGTCGACATAGACGCCGTCGATGAGGTTTGACCCGTCGCCGACGAGTCGAAGCCGGCCGGCCCTGTGGCGCGCCACGAGGCGCGGGATCAGGTGGTTGTCCCCGGGGCCCCAGATGAGGTGCGGACGAAGCGCAACGGTCGAGAGCGTCGGTCCATTCGCCGCGAGCACGGCCTGCTCCGCGAGGGCCTTGGTGCGTGGGTAGTCCGTGAGGAACTCGGTGGCATAGGGGGCTGATTCGTCGACACCCTCGACATTGTCGCCCGCGTGGACCACCGACGGGGTCGAAGTGTACACGAGCCGCTGAATTCCGAGCTCGCGGCAGACGGCGAGCACGTTCTCGGTCCCGGTGATGTTGGCAGAGACGTACGATGCGGGACTGCCCCAGACGCCGGCCTTCGCCGCGACATGAAACACCACATCGACGCCCCGGGCCGCCTCGCGGACATCATCGAGCCGGGCTACATCACCCCGGACCGACATGGCGCCTTGCGCCGCGACGGCGGGATACTCCCCGCGCTGCAGCGTCACGACCTCGACACCGCGCTCCCTGAGGAGCCTGACGATGCCAAGCCCGAGGAACCCCCCGCCGCCGGTCACCAGCGCGCGCTTCGTGCTCATCGTGTCTTCTCCTGCGCCCACCTCGCGAGATCCTCACGCCGAATCTTCGCGTTGTGCCGGATATCGACCGGGAAACCAGGGTGCAGCAGAAACTGCTCGACGCACCCCGCCTCGGGATTCCGGGCCTTCATCTCGCGAAGCTCCGCGATGATCTCACCCTTGTCTCGCCTGCTTTTCGGCTCGAGCTCAACACAGAGGACAGCCCGCTGCGAGCCGAACGGGCCAACCCCGACCAGGGCGGTCCGAAACACGTCGGGGTGGGTATTGAAGATTTCTTCGACATTGACCGACGCGAACCG
>JBILLP010000356.1:0-4295 GCA_044376025.1 Bradymonadia bacterium | reverse complement strand
TCATGGCCTCGCATGACCTCGACGAGGTCGAGCGGCTGAGCGATGTCGTGCTCGTCTTCGCAGAGGGCGAGGTGGTGGCGCGCGGGAGCTACCGCGAGGTGGAGTCTGCGGCCGCGGCGCTGTTTGACGCAGAGCGGCAGCGGGAGGGGCTGTGAAGGCGTGGCTCTCGACCCTCGCGGCGTTCTGGTGGCACGACTGGAACGAGGCGGCGAGCTACCCGATGCTGCAGGTCAACCGCGCGGTGGGGCTGGCGCTGATGCTCTGGATCCTCTCGAACGTGTCGCGACTGGTCCCTGCGACGACCACGACCGGCGATTTGAGCTACCTCGTCTTTGCGGCCGCCGGGTACGCGGGGCTGGAGCTGATGTGGACATCGCTCGGCGCGTTCACGAGCAAGCTCAGACGGCACCAGGTGACCGGGATGCTCGAGGCGACGGTGATGTCGGGGGTTCCGCTGACGAGACTTGTCACCGCGATGCCAATCTTCGACCTTGTGACGACCATCGTCCGGGGCGTGGGGGTGGTGTCGGTTGCCGTGGTGGTCGCGGGCGCAGGGGTGGGGCTACAGGGTGCGGTGCTGTCTGCGGCCTTCGCGCTCGGGGGCTTGCTGTTGTTCCTTGCACTCGGTGCGGTGTCGGCGGCGGTGACGCTTCGGTTCAAGGGGGGGGACCCGGTGGCGCGTGCGGTGCACCTGGCGAGCATGGTGGGGGGAGGCGTGTTCTTTCCGCGGGGACTGCTGCCGGGCTGGGTGTCCGAAGCCGGCGCGTGGACACCCGTGGCGCCGGTGATCGAGGGGATCAGGGCGGGGTTGGCGGGGAGTCCGCCGGCGGGTTGCGCGGACGCGGCGTTTCGTCTGGCCTGCCTGCTGCTCGGGTCGTCGCTGGTGGCGGTGGTCGCGGTGCGCTGGGCGGCCCTGAAGGTGCTCGACGAGGGCTCGCTCTCGCACTACTGAGGCGGAGGCTCGGAGTTCGCCCAGGGTTTCGGTGGCGCGATCCTCGAAGTTGGCCCGGAACATGCAGCTTTCTGACGCCAAGAAGCGGCGCACGCCAGTCCCGGTGACGCGCTGGATTGAACTGGATCCCCGCGGGCGGAACGCCCCAGATGAAGGAGAGACCGGATGACCACCCAACGGCCCATGCCCAAGCAGCAGGATGCCGCCGCCGACAGCGCAGCAGCAACCGTCGGATATGCGGAGACTTCGCGGGTTGAGCGTCGCCCCTACCAGGCGCCGACGGTGACCAAGAAGCGTTCGGTGGCGCGTGTGACGCTCTTCACGGGCGGCGGCGTCTCCGCGGGTGGCCTGACGGCGAGCGGCTAGTCCACTCCGTCACCCGCACGGGGGTGGCAGCGCGTGCTCGGCTCAGGGTTGTCTGGGTTGGCTCGCGCTTTCTGCGTTTGGGGCGTCTTGATGGTGACGAAACGCGCCCCGCGGGGTCCTTGGCCTGACGGTTTTTGTCACGGTGCCCGCTGCTTTGCTCGCAACGCAACCTGTGGTAACCACCGAACCTGTAGAGTGTCCGGGGTAGCGGCCCGCGTCACCCGGGAGCATGCCGGGCCTCCGTTGACGGGCTGGCTCCGGCCGGGCCGCTGAACCTCACCATCGACCATCCACCCATCGAGGGATGACCATGAAGAGCTCGAACCAGCAGATCGGAATTGTCACGCGGCCGTGTCGCGGCACGTTCAACCTCGCGCTCGCGCTCGGAACCCTCGCCCTGGTGGCCTGTGGTGGCGACGAAGCAGGCTCGTCGGAGCCCGAGTGCAACATCCTGACCGGTGAGAACTGCGCGGACACCTCGGCCGACGCGGACACCACCGAGGACACGACGGACACGGACGTGGAGGGCGATGCCGACACGACGGACGATGCCGATACGGCCGACACGGCCGATACCACGCCCGACACAGACACCACCGACACCTCGCCCGATACCGACACCGACACCTCGGATACCTCCGTCGTCGATGAGATCTGCGACAACAACGTGGACGACGACGGCGACGGTGACCTCGACTGCGCCGACGACGACTGTGTGAACACACTGACCTGCCAGGACTGCGAGAGCATCGCGGCGACGCAGTGCACTCCGATCAACCGGGCCTGCGTCGACAACCCGTCCGGGATCGGCTCGTGCGTCGACTGCCTGGAGACGTTCACCGAGAATGGCGCAGGCGACTGCGTGTGCGACGTCTCGACCTGCGATGCGCCGCCGGCTCCCTTCTGCCGCGGCAACACGGTCGTCACGACCTCGAACAGCATCGCCGACCGCGGCACAAGCTGCGAGTGCACGCAGGCCGAGGACGAGACGCTCTGTGGTCGCGGCCAGATCTGCGAGTCCGGCGCGTGCCAGGATGTGCCGACCCCTCAGAACCCCTGGATCGCCTACCTGCGCTCCTTCGGGTTCACCGGTGACCTGCCCCAGCAGGCCCAGTACTTCGTGCGCCGCGCCGACGGCACCGGCACCGAGCGCCGGCTGACGAACATCTCGGGCCGCAAGTACGGGGCTGCGTGGAGCGCCGACGCACAGACCTTCTACTTCGTGATGCGACCCCTGTCGGCCTACGAGCTGTACGCGCTCGACGTCGAGACAGGCGCCATCAGGCAGATCGCGCCGCTCTGCCCCGAGGCCGCGGTCATCAACAGCGTCACGCCGCTGCCCGACGGTACCGGACTCGCCCTTGCAACCTACGACTCCGCGGAGGCCGACTTCGGTATCCTCCGCTTCGACTTCGAGACGGGAGCGTGCACCGAGCTCGTGGACGACTCCGGGACCGATGAGTCGGAGCCCAAGTTCGTCATCTGCGACGACCCGACCCTCTACTTCACCCGGGTCCGCGGATCGACCGCCACGATGTACGCCGCCGACATCGGCTCCGGTACCGGCTCGGCCACCGCAGTCTCCGGGCTGCTTGGCTCGGCCTCGATCAGCCCGCTCTGCGACAAGGTCTGCTTCATCACCCTCGAGGGCACCGACACGGTGCTCAACTGCGGCGCCTTCAACCCGTCGACCCGGCGCGCGTCGGCGATCGCGGCCGTGGCCGGCAGCAGCGGCGACTCTTCGCCCGCGTTCCTGCCCAACCAGAACTTCGTCGCGCTCTCGCGCAACTACCCGACCACCGACGGGACCACCCAGTCCGAGGTCGTCGTCCTCAACCTGACGACCAACGCCGTCACGCGCCTGACCGACAACCTGGTGCTGGACTCGACGCCGCTGCCGTCGCCCGTCGACTCCACCGCTGTCAACCCCTTCAACGCTCCCTGAACCGGGGGGCCGCCGCGAGGTCTGCCCATGAACTCGACCTGGCTCGTCTTCCACATCACGGACCGCTGTCAGCTCAACTGCAAGCACTGCCTCCGTGATCCCGAGCTCAAGGCCGCAGACCTCTCCCTCGACCTGATCACCAACGTCCTCGACGAGGCCTGGCAGCTCTACCGCTGCAAGCACGTCGGGCTGACGGGTGGTGAGCCGTCCCTTCACCCGCAGTTCTACGAGATCATCGATGCCATCGTGGCCAGGGGCTACACGTGGCACGTCGTCACCAACGCGGAGCGCTTCGCCCGCATGGTCGGCAAGCTCGATGAGAAGCCGCAGCGCCTCGCGAACTGCACCGCCATCAACTTCTCGATCGACGGCGCCTCCGAGGAGGTCCACGACCGCGTCCGCGGCCCGGGCTCCTTCAGGAACGTCATGGCCGGTGTCGCCCTCTGCAAGATGCGGGGCATCCCCTTCATCATGCAGATGACCCTCAACGCCTACAACGCCCACCAGGTCGAGGCGATGGCGCTCATGGCGAGCCACCTCGGCGCTGATCGCATGTCCTTCGGCATGACCCAGCCAACCGGCACCCACCTCGACGATGAGATGTTCCTCTCGACCGCCGAGTGGCGGCAGGTGCTCGATACCGTCACCCGACTCCAGACAGCGCTGACGCTGCCGGTCACCTACACCGACAGCTTCTACCAGGAGCAGCCCTTCGCGGTCTGCCAGCCCTTCAAGTCCGAGATCCTGCACGTCGACCCCAAGGGCAACCTCACGCTCTGCTGCCAGCACTCCGGCGTGCCGAGCGAGGACCCGACCGCCGACGTGCTCGGCAACCTCCACGAGGTGAGCCTCGCTGACGCGCATCGTCGCATGCTCGAGGTGATCCACGAGGTGCAGACTGCCAAGATCGAGGCCATGAAGGCGGGTACCCTCACAGAATGGGACCGCTTCCCGTGCAACTTCTGCATGAAGCACTTCAAGAAGCCCTACTGGACCGACGAGGGACGCGCCGGAGCAGCGGCCAAGCGGGAG
>JBILLP010000022.1:0-13125 GCA_044376025.1 Bradymonadia bacterium | reverse complement strand
GAGCGAGGGGCGCGCACGCGGCGGGGCATCGACCTCGACGACGCGGCGTGTCGGTGGTTGAAGCGGATCTGACTGCTTGCGTGCGACCGTTGTGACCATCGTTCGTTTGCTCACCCTGTGCCACGTCGACG
The DNA here is from genome assembly GCA_044376025.1 of Bradymonadia bacterium. Classification (GTDB taxonomy): domain Bacteria; phylum Myxococcota_A; class Bradymonadia; order REDH01; family REDH01; genus JBILLP01. The sequence continues at coordinate 12,994 of JBILLP010000022.1, read as the reverse complement.
ACGACGAAGCGGTCGGTCGCGCCAGGGGCTCCAGCGCGGTCGAAGCAGGCTAGGCACGATGTGTGCCACGCCAACTTCATCGCCTCACCCTTGTGCTTCGGACAGGCCGCCGCACCGCGCAAGGGCGACCCGGCCTCCCGGCTCCGGGGCCTAGGGCCTGCGTGCCTTGTTGAACAGGTCGGCGAAGCTGCCGAGCTTCTCGGGCGCGGCCTTGGTCGCGGCGTAGGCCTTGTAGTTGGCCTGGCCCTCGAACTCCGCAGATGCGCGCCGCGACAGCGTCAGGCGCCGCCGCTCGGGCTCGACCGCGATCACGGTCGCCTCGACCGGCGCGCCGGACATGAACTTGGCGTGCACCGCCTTGTCCTCTCCGTCGGCGAGGTGCGACAGCGGCAGCAGGCCCATCAGGCCCCCCTCGAGCTGCACGAAGATCCCGAAGCTCTGCACCGAGTCGACCGTGCCCTGCACCTTGGTGCCCACGCCGAACCGCGACACCGCCTCAGACCACGGGTCGTCCATCAGCGCCTTCATCGACAGTGCGATCTGGCGCTTGCGTGGGTCGATATCGAGCACCTGCACCTGCACCGTGTCGCCGACCGCGACGACATCCTGCGGGTGGTTGATGCGCCGGCCGGGCGACAGCTCCGAGATGTGCGCCAGACCGTCGAGGCCCGGCGCCAGCTCGATGAAGGCGCCGAACTTCTCGAGCCGCGCCACCGTACCGGTGTAGTTCTGGCCGATCTGGAACTGCCGCACCCCGTCGAGCCACGGGTCGCCCTGCAGCGCCTTCATCGACAGCGCGATGCGCTTGCCGCCCTTGTCGGCGTCCTCGATGCGGAGCACGCGGGCACGCACGCGGTCGCCCTCCTTGAGCACCTCACGCGGGTTGGCGTAGCGGCCCCAGCCGAGCTCCGACACGTGCACCATGCCCTCGATGCCGCCGAGGTCGACAAAGGCGCCGAAGTCGGTGATGCGCGTCACGGCACCCTCGACGTCGGCCCCGACCTCGAGCCGCGACAGCGTCTCGTCGGCGGCGCGGCGCCGCTCCTCGCGGATCAGCTGTGTGCGGGAGAGCACAACGTTGCGCCCACCCTCGTCGATCCGCGTGATCAAGAAGCGGTGGGTCTCGCCGATCCGCGCCTCGGGCGGCACGCTCGAGTCGAAGTCGAGCTGCGACAGCGGGCAGAATCCGCGGCTGCCACCGACCTGCACATCGTAGCCGCCCTTGTTGACGCCGGTGACCTTGCCCTCGACGGGGATGCCCTGCGCCTGGGCCTCGACCAGCAGCTCGATCGACCGTGCGTTCTTGCTCAGCACGGTCGACAGCTTCACGCCGCCCTGCGTCGAGACGACGAAGGCCTCGATGCGGTCGCCGACGCGCACCTTGGGGCGACCCTCGTCATCGACGAGCTCGCTGGCGTCGATCGAGCCCTCCATCTTGGCGTCGAGGCTGACGAAGACGGTGCCGTGCGTGACCGACTCCACGCGGGCCTGCACCTTGTCGCCGACGCTGTAGCGCTGCAGCCGGGTCTGTGTCGCGCCGAACATCGCGGCAAAGTCGTCGGTGGTCGGGTCTGCCTCGGCGGTCGCCGGCGCGTCACCGAGCGCCTGCGCCATGGTCGCGGGCGCCGCGGGCCGCACGGCGTACGGGTCGCGCCAGACGCCGCCGTGCGTCCCGGGGCGGGCCTCGGTGGGCGAGGCGGAGTAGCTCGCGGGCGGCGGCTCCGGGGCGGGCGCGGGCGGCGGCTCCGGGGCGGGCGCGGGCGGCGGCTCCGGGGCGACGGCGCCGAGTGCCATCGTCGCGGCGGGAGCGGCCGCGTCGTGCGGGGCTTCGGGGGCCTCGCCCTCCTCGGGCTTGCGGCGAATCTTGAGACCGGGCTTTTCAACCGACACGGCAGACCTCCAGAGCGCCCGGCGCGGGCGAGACGACCGAGGCGCGGCGCTTACCCGCGGCCGCCGGGGGTGTAAAGCGGGAGCCTTGGCGCGCCTGCCCCGGGGCGGCTAGGGCCGGGGCGCCGCGCACGCCGCGCGGGGACCGCCCGAGGTGCCGACGATGCCGATGCACGAGCTGCCTGGACGCCACGTCTCGCTGTTTGCCGACCCGCAGGGACCCCGCGGCGCGGGGATGCGGCCGCTGGTGCTGCTCAACGGCCTGTCGCAGTCGACCGCCAACTGGATGACCCATGTCCGCGCCTGGCGCGACACGCGACCCACGCTGGCCTACGACGCGCGCGGGCAGGGCCGGAGCGAGCTCGGCGGGGTCCCCTACGACCTCGGGACGCACATCGACGACCTCGCGGCGCTGCTCGACCTGCTCGGGATCGGCGAGGTCGACCTGTGCGGGTTCAGCCACGGGGCGCGGGTGGCGCTGGGCTTCGCGGCGCGGCACCCGGGCAGGGTCGGCCGGCTGGTGCTGACCTCGACCGGGGCCGATGGCGACGCGCGGCGGGTGGCGATCGTGACCTCGTGGCGCCACGTGCTGCGGCTCGGCGGCATCGAGGCGCTGGCCTGGGCGTCGCTGCCGACGATCCTGGGCAGCGAGTACCTCGCCACGCTCGGGTCGCTCGACCCGGTCGTGCGGGCGACCGTGCAGCGCAACCGGGCAGAGGGGCTCGAGGCGCTGCTGGCCGGCATGGAGCGCTACGGCGATGCGCTCGAGGATGCGGCGCGGGTGACGGCACCCTCGCTGCTGATCACGTCGGACGACGACCCGCTCGTGGCGCCGGCGGCGGCGCTGAGGCTTGCGCAGGTGCTCGGCGCGCGGCACGAGCGGTGGCAGGGCGCGGGTCACACGCTGCCCATCGAGCGGCCCGAGGCCTGGCGGTCGGTCGTCGAGGGCTTCCTCAACGGGCGGTGAGCGAAGGCGCCTCCCGCGGTGCGTGCCGTTTGCCAAGGCGAGCGGGATCGCGTACATCCTGAGGGTCTCCCGTGCGGGCTGGTCTGCCCGACATTCGTTCCCCAGGTCGAGGTCCCCAAGCGTGTCCACACTCCAGAAGCCGCCGCAAACCGCAGAAATGCACCGGATCAACCACCAGATCCGCATCGCGCAGATCCGGGTCATCGGTCCCGAGGGCGAGCAGCTTGGCATCATGACCCCCGACGAGGGCCGCGACATCGCGCAGGAGGCGGGGCTCGATCTCGTCGAGGTGGCGCCCAAGGCGATCCCGCCGGTCTGTCGCATCATGGACTACGGCAAGTTCAGGTACGAGACGTCCAAGAAGGAGTCGAAGTCGAAGTCGGCCCGCGTCGAGCTCAAGACCATCACGCTCCGCCCCAAGACCGACACACACGACCTCGAGACCAAGCTGAACCAGGCCCGCAAGTTCATCGAGGGCGGCGACCGCGTGAAGTTCGTCATGCGCATGCGCGGCCGCGAGGCCTCGCACCTGAACATGTGGATCGAGAAGATGAACGGCATCGTCCGCGCCCTCGCCGACGTGTCCGTCTCGACGAGCCCTCCGCAGCTAGAGGGCCGCACCGTCACGACGACGGTCGAGCCGACCGCCTCGAAGGGTCACTGACACCCGTCACCCGTCGCGTTCCCTGGAGGGCCCCATGGCCGCCCGAGCCACACGGTCTGCAGCGCTGCTGCTCGCCCTCGCGTGCGGGGCGACTGCCTGCGGCGACCGTGGCCAGGGCGACGGGACCGAGGGCAGCGCCGCACCGGTGCCCATCGCCGCGACCGACCGCAACCCGCCCGTCTTTGCCGGGCTCAGCCAGGTGCGGCTGGTCGGCGTCGGCACCCTTGAGCTGTCGTGGGAGCCTGCCGGCGACGACGTGACGCCGGCCGACCGCATCCGCTACCGCGTCTTTCACGCCACCGGGCCCGACGGCGATCCGGTCGCACCGCTCGCGGAGTCGCCCGCCGGGGCCATGAGCCTGCGGGTGAGCGTCGAGGGCCCCCCGGGGCGATTCTGGGTGCGCGCCGTCGATGAGGCGGGGAGGCTGTCGGAGCAGGGTCCGGTGCTGTCGCAGCGGGCGCGCAGGCCCTGGCTCCACGCTGTCGACGGGTCGCCCGTCACCGATCTGCGCGAATGCCTCGACGATGCCGCGGGCGCCGTGTGCGCCGGCGACGACGGGCTGCTCGCCCGGTGGACAGCCGGCCACTGGACCCCGATCGCCGTCGGGACCAGCGCCCCGCTCCGCCTCTCCCGCCGACCGGGCGGTGGGCTGTACGCCCACACCGCGGACGGCGACCTCTACGCGCTGACGGCCGAGGGAGCCCGGGCGATCCGGCCTTCGTTTGGCAGCGACAGACCGGCGGCACCGCTGCGGCAGCTCGCCTTCGACTCCCTCGACCTCACCTACTGGATCGACGCCAAGGGCGCGGTCTTCGTCGCGGGCGACGCGGCGTTTCGCCGCATGGCGCGCCCGCTTGCGCTCGCCGACACCCGGATCTGCCCGACGCTCCGGGCGCTCGGCTTCGCCGCGGCGGCCGCCTTCGCCGTCTGCGATGACGGCGCGGTGTACTCCGCGTCGATGAGCGAGCCCGGGATGCTCTGGCTGCCGCTGACCTCCGACACCGAGGCCCACCTGCCGTCGGGCATCAGCCAGGTCATCGCCGCGGGCGCTTCGTCGGCGTTCGTCGTCGAGCCGGGCGGCGTGCGCCGCGTCGGCGTCGGGGGCTGGCAGACACTGCTCGCAGGCCCTGGCGACCCGACCGCGCCCACGGGCTCCCCACGGCCCGGGCGCATCGGCAACGCGCTCGCGCTCGGCGCGGCGGAGTCGCCGACGCTGCTCGTGCCGACCGACCTCGGGCTGGTCCGCGTCGACGCATCGGGCAGCTCCCTGCTCGCGGGCACCGAGGGCGACGTGCGGGGCGTGCTCGAGGCCTCGCTCGACGCGGGCGAGCCGGTCACGCTCGCCTACGCTGACGGGTCGGTGCTCCGCCTCTCTGCCGGCGCTGCTGCGACCTGGCTCCTGCCACCCCGAGGCACCGCGCTGACCCTGGCCGGGTACGCCGCCGACGGCACCCTGCTCGCGGGCAGCGACCGGGCAGGGGTCGCGGCGTGGGGCACCGCCTCGTGGCAGCCCCTGGCCCCCCCGCTGCCGGCCGCACCCGGCCGCACCTTCGCGCGCCTCGCCTCTGCCCGTGCCGGCGCCGCCCCGGTCGTCGCCGGCGCCGACCCACAGCGCGGGTTCATCCTGGCCGGTTCGCCCGACGGCTGGACTGCCATGCCGACCTCGTCACCCGCGCCGGCGCCGCCGCCGCCCCGCGGGGAGGACCCCGCGACGCCGCGCCCCCCGTCTCCGATCGAGGCCGCGCGGGGAGGCGGAGCGCCCCCGATGGAGCCGATCGTCGACCTCGACCTCGCCGCCGACGGCAGGGGGATCGCGGTGTCGGCGCGCCAGGTGTGGTGGCTTGTCGGGGGTACCTGGGTCTACCTGACCGACCGCCCTGGGCCGATCTTGCACGTCGCCCTCGACGCCGACGAGACCTATGTGCTGCACGAGGGCGCCGGGCTTGTGCGCTGCTGGCGCCACCTCTGCGGAGCGCCCGTCGCGCCGGCCTCCGCCGCCCCCGCGGCGGTGACAGCGGCCTGGCATGGGCCGTCGGGGCTGGTCGCGCAGGGCGCCGATGGCGCGACGATGCTCTTTGTGGCCGCGACGGGCGGGCCGCCCCCAGGCAGCCTCACACCGGGGCCCGACACCGCCGCCGGCGCCTTTCGCCCGCTGGCACCGGCCACCGGCACCGAGCTCGCGGCGCGCACGCGCGGCCGGGCCTCGGGGCAGGGGTTCGACGCGGTGCTGCGCGACGACGGCGCGATCCTCGAGCGCATCGACGACGCCTGGATCGTGCAGGCAACCGACACCGGGGCCGTGGCGCTCGCCCCCGTCGCAGACGGCTGGGTGGCGATCACCGGGCGGGGGCTCCTCCGGCTCGGCGGCGTCGAGCCGACGCGGCGACCCTGAACGGCGCAACGACCAAGGAAGCTGCTGTGTCGTACTCCCTCCCGATGCCCTATCGCCAGCTCGGCGGCCTGATCCGCGACGTCGCGGGCGGCGAGAACCACGCCTGGTTCGGCGATGTCGGCTTCTTCGTGCCGAGCGGGGGAGCGCCCGACGAGGCGTGGGTCGAGGAGCTCGTGCGACGGCGCTGGCCGGGGATGCACCCCGACCTGCTGCCCTTCGCCCACGACGGCGCCGACAACCTCTACTGCCTCCACCGGTCGGCGCGGCACGCGATGCGTGACGTCGCGCCGGTGATGCTCTGGATGTACGAGACCTACCACGCGGTGCCGGTAGCGTCGTCGTTCGAGACCTTTGTGGCCTGGCTGGGGCTGACGGCGTGGACCACGGTGCGGCGCGGGTCAGACCCCGTGATCGACGCGCACCACTTCGACGCCGCGGTACGGCCGCTGCTCGAGCGTTTCGACCTGAGCACCGAGTTCTCGGTGCTGCTGCCCGAGCCCTACCCGAGCAACGCCGAGGTGCACCGGGCCTTCTTGAAGCTCGATCCCTTCGCGCCCGCGTCGCTGGTGGCGGCGGGCATGAGGCAGCAGCAGGCGGGGATGGGACTTCGCGGCATTGAGTCGGTGGATCGGGCGTTGTCGGCGTTCCCCGAGTTCTCTGCGGCGGCGGTGGCTCGGTCGCGCATCCAGGCGTCGCTGCGCGACCTGCCGGGCGAGCTCGCGGCGGTCGAGCAGGCGCTGCGGCTGCCGCTCGCCTACAGCGGAGACGCGATGATGCCCTTTCTGGGCGAGGTGCCCGAGGTCGATGCCGGCGCGCTGCTCGAGACGCTGAACGGCCATCCGCTGCCGACAGACTCGATCTTCGCCGAGCCGGCCTGGGAGCTGCTGCTCTACGACGATCCCACCTCGCCGCAGACGTGGCTGCAGGTCGCGGCCGACTGGGCCAACGCCGGTGCGCTCGAGGAGTCGGTCACGCTGGCCTGCAACGCGCTGCACCTGTCAGGCAACGGCCCGCCCGAGGCGGCGATGGAGACCCTGTCGCTGCTGCTCGAGCTCTACGAGGCGCTGCACTGGCCCTGGCACCACCACATCGTCGAGCAGGAGCAGGCGGCGCGCGCCAACCGCCGCGTTCCGCTCCGGCGCCGCGGGCGGTAGGCGTCAGGCGGGTGCGGAGACCGGCAGGTCGTAGCAGACGAAGCGGCCCTTGCGGAACCTCACCTCACCGGTCCGGGCGTACCCCCGGGCCCCGTAGAAGGCCTGTGCGACGGGGTTGCCCGAGAAGGTATCGAGCCTGACGGCGCGGCAGCCCTGCCTGGCGGCGAGCCGCTCCGCGAAGTCCATCAGCCGCCGGCCGAGCCCTGAGCGGTGGCGGTGCGGAGCGACGGCGAGGCGGTGCACCACGAGCACCGGGCCGGGGGTGGTCCATGCCACGCCTGCATACTCGGGCGGCTGGTCGTCGTTGAGGGCGACCATCGCGGCGAGCCCGTGGTCGTCGCGCAGCACAAAGAGGTGGCCCGCGGCGATGTCCGCGGCCAGGGTCGCCCGGTCGGGGTAGAGCTCGTCCCACTGGTCGAGGCCGCGGCGCCGCATGTCGGCGATGACGGCGGTGACAAGCGCCATGGCGGCGTCGAGGTCGGCGGCGGTGGCGGGGCGGGGTTCGAGCGGCTCTCCCACGGGGGCCTCGTCGGGTTGGAGCGACGCGGGGTAGCACCGCGGCGGCGGGGGCGCCAGCGGGCCCCTTCAGCCAAAATGAGTTGCCGATCCGCGGCCCCATCCCGCATACTGGGCTGCCGCGGCGCGTGTGCGTCGAGCCGTATCGACTCCGACGGAAGGCACCATGTTGCAGACGACCTCACCCGGACTCCGGAACCTCAGGCTCGCCCTCCTCGTGTGCGCGCTCGTCGCCGGCCACGCATCGTGCAGCGGCGACAGCGGCAGCTCACCGGGCAGCGGCAGCGACGCCGGCAGTGACCTCGACTCCGGGGGCGGCTCCGGCGACACCGGGACACCCGACACGGGCACCCCCGACACGGGCACCCCCGACACCGAGGCAGACGCCGGGGCGGACACCGGGGCGGACTCCGAGGCGGACTCCGATGGCCTGCTCGGCGTCGGAGAGGCCTGCGGAGGCGACGCGGAGTGTGACTCCGGGCTCTGTGTCGCGATCCCCGGTGACGGGGGTTCGATCTGTACCTCGCGGTGCAACGCCAACGCCGACTGCCCGCGCGACTTCGACTGCCAGCCGATCGGTGAGGGCGGCGTCGACCCGCTGCTCGTCTGCGTGCCGACCACGCTCTGTGTCGATGAGGACGGCGACGGCTACGGCCTCGGGCCGGGCTGCGCCGGCGCCGACTGCGACGACACCGCGGCGGGCATCAACCTGCGCGCGCGCGAGGTCTGCGACGGGCTCGACAACGACTGCGACGACCAGGTCGACGACGACCCGGTCGACGACGGCGAGCGCTGCGACACCGGCTTCCCGGGCGTCTGCGCGGCGGGCGAGACGGTCTGTGAGGGCGGGTCGCTGTCGTGCAACCCGGTGACACCCGCCGGCACCGAGCTCTGTGACGGGCTCGACAACGACTGCGACGGCACGGCCGACGAGGGCGACGGCGGCGGCCCGCTGACGCGCCGCTGCTACGACGGCCCGACCGGGACGGCGGGCGTGGGGCCCTGCAGCGAGGGGCGGCAGACCTGCATCGACGGAGGCTACAGCGCCTGCTCCGCCCAGGTGCTCCCGGCGACCGAGGTCTGCGACGGGCTTGACAACGACTGCGACGGTACGGCCGACGACGACACCCGTGACGTGACCTGGTGGCCCGACGCCGACGGCGACGGGTTCGGCGATGCGGCCGGCACGACGCTGTCGTCGTGCGTGCCGCCCACGGGCTACGCGCAGAACGCCACCGACTGCGACGACACCCGCGCCGATGTGCGTCCGGGCGCCGTCGAGGTTCCCGGTGACGGCATCGACCAGGGCTGCGACGGCCGCGAGGACTGCTACGTCGATGCCGACGGCGACGGCTACCGGCTCACCACGATCGTGGCCTCGGCCGACGCCGACTGCGGCGACACCGGCGAGGCCCTGGCCTCACTGCCGACCGGCGATTGCAACGACACGAGCTTCTCGATCCGGCCGGGCGCCACCGAGGCGCCTGGCGACGAGGTCGACCAGGACTGCAACGCGGTCGAGCTCTGCTACGTCGATGCCGACAACGACGGCTACCGCACCACCGAGCTCGTCGATTCTCCCAACCTGAGCTGCGGCAACGCCGGCGAGGCGCAGGACTTCGACCCGACCGGCGACTGCGACGATGCCGACGCCGCGCGCCGGCCCGGGCAGCTCGAGGTCTGCAACGGCATCGACGACAACTGCGACGGACGCATCGACGAGGGTGCGTCGGCGAGGCGCATCTACGTCGACGCCGACCGTGACGGCTTCGGCGACGCTGCCGACCCGGGCATCGAGAGCTGCGACGTGCCGGCCGGCTTCGCCACCAGCGCCACCGACTGCGACGACACCCGCGCCGACGTCCGCCCGGGCGCCGAGGAGGTGCCCGGCGACGGCATCGACCAGGGCTGCGACGGCTCGGAGCTCTGCTTCGTCGACGCCGATGGCGACGGCTACCGGCTGCTGACGACGATCCGGTCGGCCGATGCCGACTGCCTCGATGCCGGCGAGGCTGCGGCCTCGCTGCCGACCGGCGACTGCAACGACAACAGCGCTGCGATCCGGCCCGGCGCGACCGAGGTCGTGGGCGACGAGATCGACCAGGACTGCGACGGTGGCGAGCTCTGCTACGTCGATGCCGACAACGACGGCTACCGCACCGCCAGCGTCGTCGCCTCACCCAACCTCGGCTGCGGCAACGCCGGCGAGGCGCAGGACTTCGACCCGACCGGCGACTGCGACGACAGCAACGCCGCGCGACGGCCCGGGCAGGTCGAGGTCTGCAACGGCATCGACGACAACTGCAACGACCGCATCGACGAGGGTGCGTCGGCACGGCGCGTCTACATCGACGCCGACCGCGACGGCTTCGGCGATGCGGCCGACCCGGGCATCGAGAGCTGCGACGTGCCGGCCGGCTTTGCCACCAGCGCCACCGACTGCGACGACAGCCGCGCCGACGTGCGCCCGGGTGCCGACGAGGTGCCAGGCGACGGCATCGACCAGAGCTGCGATGGCCGCGAGCTCTGCTTTGTCGACGCCGACGGCGACGGCGTGCGGACCGAGGAGACGATCGTGTCGCGCGACCCCGACTGCGCCGACGCCGACGAGGCCGACGCGCTGGCCCCCGACGGCGACTGCGACGACCTGCGGGCGACGGTCTACCCGGGCGCGACGGAGACGCGGGGCGACGGCATCGACCAGGACTGCGACGGCGGCGAGATCTGCTTCGTCGATGCCGACGGCGATGGCTTTCGCACCATGGAGACGGTCGCGTCGGCCGACGCGTTCTGCGATGGGTCCGGAGAGGCGCTCGCCCGGGCGCCGGCGACCGACTGCAACGACGCGGTGGCGACCATCAACCCGGTCGGGGTCGAGCTCTGCGACGGCGTCGACCAGGACTGCAACGGCACGGCCGACGACGGCCTTGCGACCTTTGCCTACTACCCCGACCGCGACGGCGACGGGTTCGGTGACAGCACCGCCTCTGCCACGCAGAGCTGCCGCGAGGTGACGGGGCAGGTGACCAACCGGCTCGACTGCAACGACGGCAGCAGCGCGGTGCGCCCCAACGCGACCGAGGTTCCTGGCGATGGCATCGACCAGGACTGCAACGGCAGCGAATTCTGCTTCGTCGATGCCGACGACGACGGGGTCAGGCCGTCGGGCGGCTCGGTGACGATCTCGTTCGACAGCGACTGTGACGACAGCGGCGAGGCCACGGTGACCGACGCGGCGGGTGACTGCAACGACGGCAACGATCGCATCAGGCCCGGCGCGACCGAGACCGTCGCCGACGGCATCGACCAGGACTGCAACGGCGGCGACGTCTGCTACGTCGATGCCGACGGCGACGGCTACCGGGCCTCGGCCGCCGCCACGGTCGACTCGACCAACCTCGTCTGCACCGACCGCGGCGAGGCGACCTCTGCGGCACCGCTCGGCGACTGCGACGACCTCGACGCCAGCCGCCGGCCCGGCGCGCCCGAGCTGTGCGACGGCATCGACAACAACTGCTCCGGCTCGATCGACGAGTCGGTCTCGACGGTCACCTACTACGTCGACGCCGACCGCGACGGCGAGGGTGACCCGGGCCAGGCCGGCATCGACTCCTGCGCGCCGATCGCCGGCTACGTCGCCAACAACCGCGACTGCAACGATGCGCGGTCCGACGTGCGCACCACCGCCACCGAGGTCGCCAACGACGGCACCGACCAGAACTGTGACGGCCGCGAGCTCTGCGCCGCCGATGTCGATGCAGACGGCTTCGTCGCCCCGAACCCGGTGCTCTCGACCTCGCTCGACTGCGTCGGGCCCGGGCTCGGCGACCCGAGGCTGCCGGGCGCTGACTGTGACGACCTCGACGACACGATCTACCCGGGCGCCTTCGAGGCCGCGGGCGACGAGGTCGACGCCGACTGCAACGGCGGCGAGCTCTGCTTCGCCGATGCCGACAACGACGGATACCGCACCGCCGGCACGGTCGTGTCGGGTGACCTCCGCTGCGACGGCGCGGGCGAGGCCGACGACGCCACCCCCGCTGGCGACTGCAACGACGCCGACCGCTCGGTGCGTCCCGGCGCCATCGAGGCCTGCAACGGCTTCGACGACAACTGCGACGGGAGCATCGACGAGGGCGTCGGCGCGACACCCTACTTTGTCGACCTCGACGGCGACGGCTTCGGCGACCCGGCGGTTGCCCCGCTGCTGAGCTGTCTGCCGGTCAGCGGCCGCGTCACGCTCGCGACCGACTGCAACGACGCCGACCGGTCGGTGCGGCCCGGCGCGCGCGAGAACGTCGCCGACGGCATCGACCAGGACTGCGACGGCCGCGAGGTCTGCCTCGTCGATGCCGACAACGACGGCTACCGGCCGAATGGCACCGACGTCGCGCTCTCGTTCGATGCCTCGTGCGCCCACTCGGGGCTCGCCACCACCTCTACGCCCGCCGGGGACTGCGCCGACAACAATCCCGCCATCAGGCCGGGTGCCACCGAGGCGGTCGCCGACGGCATCGATCAGGACTGCGACGGGCAGGAGATCTGCTTCGCCGACGCCGACAACGACGGGCGGCGACCCAACCCCCCTGTCACCGTGATCTCGACCAACGCCTCGTGCGCCGACGGCGGTGAGGCCACGGCGACCGCCCCGACGACCGACTGCAACGACAACGTGCCGACGATCTACGCCGGCGCGCCTGAGGTCGTCGCCGACGGCATCGACCAGGACTGCAACGGCGGCGACATCTGCTACCTCGACGCCGACAACGACGGGCAGCGCCCGAACGCCACCTCGACCGTGGCCTCGACCAACCTGTCGTGCGCCGACAGCGGCGAGGCCGTCGCCAGCGACCCCACCACCGACTGCAACGACGCCGTCGCCAGCATCTACACCGGCGCGCCCGAGCTCACCGCCGATGGCGTCGACCAGGACTGCAACGGCGGCGAGCTCTGCTTCGCCGATGCCGACAACGACGGGCAGCGCCCGAACGCCAACGCGACGGTCACCTCGACCAACCTGTCGTGCGCCGACAGCGGCGAGGCGGTCGCCAGCGACCCCACCACCGATTGCAACGACGCCGTCGCCAGCATCTACGCCGGCGCGCCGGAGGTCACCGGCGACGACATCGACCAGGACTGCAACGGCGGTGAAATCTGCTTCGTCGACGCCGACAACGACGGCTACCGGCCGGCGAGCCTTGCGGTCGTCGCATCGGCCGACCGCGACTGCAGCGACCCGGGCGAGGCGGGCAACGCCGCAGGCACCGGCGACTGCAACGACAGCAACGCCTCGCTCTCACCCGGCGTCGACGCCGACGCCGACGGCGTCAGCAGCTGCCTCGACTGCGTCGACACCGACAACCTCATCCCGGGCGGCCCGCGAAGCTACGCCGGGGCCACCGGCTCGCTGCCCG
>JBILLP010000355.1:0-4304 GCA_044376025.1 Bradymonadia bacterium | reverse complement strand
AGCAGCGCGCTCGACGGGTCTCCGCGGAAGTCCATCGACATCTTGTCGATCTCATCGAGCAAGAAGACGGGGTTCCACGAACCGGCCTTCTTCAGCGACTGGATGATCTTGCCCGGCAGCGCCCCGATGTAGGTGCGGCGGTGACCGCGGACCTCCGCCTCGTCGCGGACGCCTCCGAGGGAGAGCCTCACGAACTTGCGGCCGGTGCTCTTGGCGATGCCCCGCGCGAGCGAGGTCTTGCCGACACCTGGCGGGCCCACGAGGCACAGGACCGGGCCGCGCATCGTCTTCACGAGCTTGTTCACCGACAGGTACTCGAGGATGCGCTCCTTGGGCTTCGGCAGCCCATAGTGGTCAGCGTCGAGGATCTGCTCAGCGTTCTTGATATCGACGACCGACTCGGTCCGCTCGCCCCAGGGCAGCGAGAGCACCCAATCGATGTAGTTCCGGCTGACGGTGGCCTCCGCGCTCATCGGGCTCATCATCTTGAGCTTCTTGAACTCGCGCTTGACCTTGATCTCAGCCTCCTTCGACATGGGCTTGGAGCGGATCTTCTCCTCGATCTCCTCGATCTCGTTCTTGAACTCGTCCTTCTCGCCGCCGAGGTCGCGCTGCACCTGGTTCATCTGCTCGTTGAGCTGAGAATCCTTCTGGGTGCGCTCCATCTGCTTCTTGACCCGCGAACGGATCTTCCGCTCCACCTGCAGGATCTCAATCTCTGCCTGCATCAGCTCGTGCAGGCGCTCAAGCCGCTCGCCCGGCTCCTCGGTCTCAAGGATGCGCTGCTTGTCGTTCAGCTTGAGGGAGAGGTGGGCGACGATGGTGTCGCCGAGACGCGCAGGGTCATCGATGCCGCCGACCGTGGTCAGGATCTCGGGCGGAATCCGCTTGTTCAGCTGCACGTAGGCGTCGAAGGCGGTGCGGACAGTCCGCATCAGGGCCTCGACCTCCTGGTTGTACTCGACCACCTCGCGAATCTCGGTGACCTCTGCCTGGAAGTAGGGGTCGACGGCGGCGTAGTTGACAATGCGGGCCCGGCGCTTGCCCTCGACGAGGACCTTCACCGTCCCATCGGGCAGCCGGAGCATCTGGATGATGGTCCCGATGGTCCCGATCCAGAAGATGTCCTCGGGCTTGGGGTCGTTGGTCTTCGCGCGCTTCTGGGCGGAGAGCACGATCTCCTTTCCCGGGGCCTTGGCGGCCTCCTCGAGGGCGAGGATGGACTTCTCCCTGCCCACGAAGAGGGGCACGACCATGTGGGGAAAGACGATGATGTCGCGGAGCGGAAGCAGCGGGAGCCGCTTGAGCCGGTAGCCGCCGAGTCCGTCGCTGTCGCGCTGTGATGCCATGTGACTTACGGGTGATGTGGTCGAGCCGCCGTCAGGCTGATTCAACCTTCGGTCGGTGGACGCGCCTGGGAGGGGCGCCGTCCCGGATGGTCTCGGCGGTCACGATGATCTCCGCAAGGGCGTCTTCATCGGGAGCGTCGAACATGACCTGGAGCATCGCGGCTTCAAGGATGGACCTCAACCCCCGGGCGCCCGTCTTCTGGGCAATCGCGGCGCGCGCCACCTCGAGGAGCGAGCCTTCGTCGAAGGTCAGCTCGATCCCGTCCATGCGGAGCAACCGCTGGTACTGCCGGACAATGGCGTTGCGCGGCTCTGTCAGCACGCGCACCAGCGAGGCCTCGTCGAGCTCGCGCAGGGTGCAGACGACCGGGAGGCGCCCGATCAGCTCGGGGATCAACCCGAACTTGAGCAGGTCCTCGGGCTCGAGCCACTCGAAGATGGCCTGGTCCTCAGGGGTGCGTGCTGCGGCAAGGTCGGCCTGGAAGCCCATCACCTTGCGCCCCATCCTCTGCTTGATGATGGCCTCGAGTCCGCTGAAGGCGCCACCGCAGATGAAGAGGATGTTCGAGGTGTCGATGCGAACGAACTCCTGCTGCGGGTGCTTTCGGCCACCCTTGGGAGGGACCTGCGCGACGGTACCCTCGAGGATCTTCAGCAGGCCCTGCTGGACGCCCTCGCCCGACACGTCTCGGGTGATGGAGGGGTTCTCGGACTTGCGCGAGATCTTGTCGATCTCGTCGATGTACACGATGCCGCGCTGGGCCCGCTCGACGTCCCCGTCGGCCGCCTGCAGCAACGAGACGAGGATGTTCTCGACGTCCTCTCCGACGTAGCCTGCCTCGGTGAGGCTGGTCGCATCGGCGATGGTGAAGGGCACGTCGAGCACCCGCGCGAGCGTCTGGGCGAGCAGGGTCTTGCCGCTGCCCGTGGGACCGATGAGCAGCACGTTGCTCTTGTCGAGCTCGACCTCTCGTGTGCCGACATGCCCGATGCGCTTGTAGTGGTTGTGCACGGCGACGGAGAGCACCTTCTTGGCCCGCTCCTGGCCGATCACGTACTGGTCGAGCGTCTTGAGGATGGACACGGGCGCGGGATACTTGCCCCTGACCACCTTGCCTGCGGGCTCGCCTGAGTCGATCACGTCGGCGCAGAGCCGCACGCACTCGTCGCAGATGTAGACTGCGGGCCCCGCGATGAGCTTTCGGACATCTGCCTGCGCCTTGCCACAGAAGGAGCAGTGCAGCCGTCCCGCCCGCTCCGATCGGGTGCGTGTCACGGGTCCTCCGGGGTCAGGTTCGGGGTGCGCGGATGAGGACCTCGTCGACGAGCCCGTACTCCTTCGCCTCGTGGGCGCCCATGAAGTAGTCGCGGTCGGTGTCACGGCGGATACGGTCGAAGTCCTGCCCGGAGTGCCGGACGAGGATTTCGTTCAGCTTCTCGCGGAGCTTGAGGATTTCTCGGGCCTGGATGTCGATGTCCGAGGCTTGGCCGCTTGCGCCGCCGAGCGGCTGATGGATCAGCACCCTGCTGTTGGGCAGCGCGAAGCGCATGCCCTTCTCGCCCCCGGTCAGCAGCACCGCGCCCATGCTCGCTGCCTGCCCGACGCAGATCGTCGAGACCTTGGGCTTGATGTGCTGCATCGTGTCGTAGATGGCGAGGCCCGCCGTGACCGAGCCGCCCGGCGAGTTGATGTAGATGTGGACGTCCCGCTCCGGGTCCTCACTCTCGAGGAAGAGCAGCTGCGCCACGATCGAGTTCGCCACCGCGTCGTTGATCGGTGTTCCGAGGAAGATGATGCGGTCCTTGAGCAGCCGGGAGAAGATGTCCCAGGCCCGCTCTCCGCGATGGCTCTGCTCGATGACGAAGGGGATCGACATGCGTGGGCTTCCTCAGGGAGTCGAAGAGGGCCTTCAGGGAGCGGCTTCGCCCTCAGAGGCTGCCGGGGCCGAATCTCCCACGGTGCTGTCAGCGACGCTCGCCGACGCGACCGGGGTGAGGGAATCGACCTCTGTGACGGTAGCCTTGGACCAAAGGAAATCAAGCACCCGATCCAGCAGCAGGCCGGTGGCGAGCGACGAACGCTCCGCCGGTTCGGCATACTGGGCCTTCACCTCGTGGATCGGGACACGGCGCTCCTCGGCGATCTTCGCGACCGCGGCGTCGATGTCGGCGTCGGTGATCTCGATGCCCTCACGCGCCGCGATGGCTCGAGAGACCACGATGTCCCTGAATGACTTCGACGTGCTGCGGTGGATGACGGCGTACGACGCCTTGACGAGTCGCTCGAGGGTCGCCTGGTCGGTCTCGCCCATGACGCGCCGAGCGCGCGCGACGGCCTGATCGAGCGTGACACGCCCGATGTGGTTCGACGGCAGGTCGAGCTGGAGCGCGGAGACGACCTGCTGGAGCAGGGCGTTCCGGGCCGTCCCGGTATGGCGAAGGTCGGCCGCGGTGTGGAGCCGATCGTGGATCTTCGCGCTGAGCTCCACGAGCGAGTCAGCCTCGCCGGTCGTCTTTGCCAGTTCGTCGTCGATCGCGGGCACGCGTCGACGCTTGATCTCGTTGCAGGTGACGGCGAGCTTGATGTCCTTGCCCGCCAGCTCACGGACGGGAGCATCCTTGGCCATCGAGAACGAGACCGTGCGGACCTCGCCCCGCTTCATGCCGGTGAGGCCCTCGACGAAGGAGGGGAGCAGGTTGGGGGTCGCCAGGTCGACCTCCTCGTCCTCGCGCTGGATCTGCGAGGCTACGCCGCTGCCGATGCCGTGGTAGCTGACCGTCACGATGTCGCCACTTGCGACGACGTCGTCATCGGCAACCGGCTCGACGGTCGTGTGGGTGCGCTGGAGCTTGCTGAGCTCCTCCTCGATCTCGCTGGGATCGACGACCGCCGTGAGCTTCTCGACGGAGAGGCCCACGTACGCCGGGAGCTCGCCGACGGTCGGCAGGAACTCC
>JBILLP010000354.1:0-4319 GCA_044376025.1 Bradymonadia bacterium | reverse complement strand
GCCGGCAAGGCTCGAGCCGCCAGAATGCGGGCTCCGTTCTCTGTCGTCGCGATCCTGACTGGCGTCTCCAGGGGGTTGGCAGCGCCTCGCACCGCGTCGTCGAGCGCATCCACCAACGGATCGAGCGTGCCCAGAAACCGGGCTCCGGTCGGAGACAGCACCGTGCGCCGTCCCGAACGAAGCAGCAGCGAGACACCGAGGGCGGCCTCGGCGGCCTCGATCCGTCGAGCGATGGTCGTTGGGTGCAGACCCAGCGCGTGAGCCGCCGCGGCCATCGAACCGCGACGCGCGACCTCTGCGAACGTCCGCAGATCGTTCCAGTCGAGCGGAGCCCGTGCGCGGGGCTGATGAAGCGTGGGATCTTTGGGAGCCATGATGCGAGAGTATCATCCGCAAGATTGCGAATTTGCAACACCAGGCTGCGTTGGCGCTCATTGTTGGCAGGCGTCCGGCTCCCTTACCTTCGCGTCGCTCGGGCACATCCGGTGTCCGGGCAACGCAACACCGGCCCGAGGCCGAGAAGCAGGGAGTCGACCATGGTCCTCAGTCATCCGTTCTTTCGCACGTCCGCTCTTGTGCTCCTCATGCCGGCTTGCGGCGGCTCCGTGCCCGCGGCGGAGGAGCTCGAACCGACCGAAGCGGCCCTCGCGGGCCTCTGGGAAAGCGCGTGCACCGACCCCGGAAACGGACAGGCGTTTCGTTTGACCTTCGACCTCACCGAGACGGACTGGACCGTGGACTATGCCGCATTCGGCGACGCCCGTTGCGAGCAGCCGAGTCTCACGGTGCACATCGAGGGGCCTTACACGCTGGGGGAGGCCTCGAAGGCCGTCAACGGGGCCCGGGAGGGCAACTTCGGATTCGCGCGGAAGTTCGTGACGCCGCACACGGAGGGCGCTGCGGGGTTTCTGACCCAGGCGTGCGGCGGAGGGACGTTCGCCGTCGGGACGTCTTCGGACATCACGGCGGGCTGTGCCGGTCTCGGCGCCTACCCCATCGAGCAGTGCGCGACCGATCACGACATCGTGCACCTCGCGGGCAACGTCTTGCGTTTCGGAGCACGTCCGGCAGACAACAACATGTGCTCACCGGACAAGCGCCCCACCGCGCTCGGCATCCCCCTGAACCGCAAGGAGTGATTGACCCATGAAGCGCGTCGTCTGTGTCCGTGTCGGAGAGGAACTCGCATCCAGTGTCGAAGTGGTCGAGGCCGAAGCGCCGACGCCGGGGCCTCGCGACGTCCGGGTACGCGTACAGGCGCGCCCCATCAATCCCGCCGACGAGCTCCTGCTCACGGGGCGGCACGTCTACCAGCCGACGTACCCGGCCCCCGTCGGCATTGAGGGCGCCGGCGTCGTGATCGAAGCCGGTCCGGAGGCTGGGCTGGCCGTTGGGACGCGTGTGGCGCTGCCCTATGGCGGAACCTGGACCGAAGAGTTGGTTCTGCCCGCCGAGGTCGTCGTTGCCCTGCCGGATGCGCTCGACCTCGAACAGGGGGCGATGCTGAGCGTAAACCCCATGACGGCGGTCGGGCTCCTCGAGGGCCGGCAGCCCGGCGCCGTGGTGTTGGTCAATGCAGCGACCTCCGCCATCGGTCAGCTCGTTGTCCGTCTCGGGGCGCGACGTGGCCTGACGATGTTCGCCGCTGTTCGACGCCTTGAGGCGGCGGCGGCTCTTCGGAGCGCGGGAGCGAGTGCCGTGTTTGCGGACGACGACGAGCTGCCTGCCGCGGTTCGAGCGGTGACCGGGAACGCGGGTGTCGATCTCGCGCTCGACGCCGTCGCCGGGACCGCGACGACCCGCCTCTACCACGCCGTGAAAGACGGGGGCGAACTGATCGTCTACGGCCTCCTGAGCGACGATCGGGCCATTCTACCCGCGGCATCGCTCGTGTTTCGCGACGTGACCGTGCGCGGATACTCACGTCTGCGCAGCTACGCCGCGTTGACTCCTCAGCGTCGTCGCGAACTCGGGGCCGAGATCGTCGCTGCGATGTGTGGAGGTGAGATCACAACGCCGGTCGAGGCGCGCTACCCATTGACGGAGGTGCACTCGGCCCTGCGCCACCAGGCGAGACCAGAACGGCGCGGGAAAATCCTGCTCGTATCCGAGCCGTAATCCCGAAGGCATGAACAATCGGGTCGGCCGCGCCGCGCTCCGACTCTCGGGCGCGGTGCTCGCGGTCACCGCTGTGGGCGAAGCGCTGCGCGCGACGCTCGACGAGTCGCCGTGAGGGCGAGCGGGTAGGGCGCGCGACGCTCGACGCAATACCGACGACCCCGGGGGGCCCGTCGCGAGCGACACCTGGGCGCCCCGCCGCCGAGAGCACCCACGCGGGCGGGACGGCGAGGGTCGGCGCTTGGCGACGTGCCCCCGGCGTGCTACCGCATTTGCTCCGAATCGCCTTGTGACCAGCGAGCCATCCAATGGCCTGCTAAGCGCTGGAGAACTTCGAATGCGCACACGCCGACCACTCTCCCTGACGGGCAAGCTCTCTGCCATGGTCGGGCTCTTCTTGCTCGTCTTCGCCGGCGCCGCGGGCGTCGCCTACACCGTCATCGAGCGGGTCAAGGTCAACGGCCCGGTGTACAGCCGCATCGTGCAGAGCAAGGACCTCGTCGCCGATGTGCTGCCTCCGCCGGCCTACATCATCGAGTCCTACCTCGACGTGCTCCGCATGGTTGACCACGCCGACCCCGCCACGCTCGGCTCGATGGTCGACCGCGGAAAGCAGCTCCGCACCGACTACGACACCCGCATCGCCTACTGGACCCGGGTGCTGCCGCAGGGGCAGCTCCGGGACACCCTTCTCGGGCCGGCCCGCGAGGCCGCCGAGCGCTTCTACCGGCTCCGCGACGAGCAACTGGTGCCGTTGCTCCGGGCGGGTGACGTCGAGGGCGCGACCGCGCTGAGCAGGGGCGCCATCCGCAATGCCTACGAGGAGCACCGGCGGGCCATTGACCAGGTCGTGAGGCTCAGCACGGCCGATGTGGTCGCCAGCGAGGCATCGGCCGGCGAGGCCCTGTCATCGAGCTACCTGCTGCTCGCGCTCCTGGCCCTGGCCTGTGTGGCGGTGGTGCTGCTGATCGCCTTCTTTGGCGCTCGGCTTGCCTCGACGCTCACCGGCCGAATCGCGCTTGCCCGCGATACCGCAGAGCGGGTCGCCGCCGGCGACCTGACGACCACCGTCGACATCAAGGGCTCTGACGAGTCGGCCGAGCTGCTCCGGGCAATCTCGTCGATGAACGTCGGGCTGCAGGCCCTCGTCTCCCGCGTGAAGGGCGCGACCATCGAGCTGATGGGCACCGCCACCGAGTTCAACTCCACCAGCCGGCAGCAGGAGCAGAGCGTGAGCGGCTTCGGCGCCTCGACCTCGGAGATCGCCGCGGCCGTCAAGGAGATCTCGGCCACGAGCCAGGAGCTGCTCGCGACCATGGACAACCTCAGCCGGGTCACAAGCCAGACGGCAGAGGTCGCCGAGGATGGCAGGGTGGGGCTCGACCGCATGGACACCTCGATGCAGCAGCTCACGAGCGCCACGGCCACCATCTCGAACAAGCTGGCGGTCATCCGCGAGAAGGCCGTCGACATCAACAAGGTCGTCACCACCATCACCAAGGTCGCCGACCAGACGAACCTGCTCTCGATCAACGCCGCCATCGAGGCCGAGAAGGCCGGCGAGCTCGGGCTCGGCTTCTTGGTGCTGGCCCGAGAAATCAGGCGGCTCGCCGACCAGACCGCCGTCGCGACCCTCGACATCGAGCACATGGTCCGCGAGATGCAGACTGCCGTCACCGCCGGCGTCATGGAGATGGACCGGTTCAGCGAGGAGGTCCGCTCCGGCGTCCGCACCGTCGGCGAGATCGGCGGGCAGCTCGGGACCATCATCGGCCAGGTGAGGGTGCTCAGCGGTCGCTTCGAGGTCGTCAATGAGGGCATGCGGAGCCAGTCCGAGGGCGCCCGCCAGATCGACCAGGCGATGATCCACCTGTCCGACGTCGCGCGCCAGACCACCGGTTCGCTGCGGGAGTTCAAGGTCGCGACCGAACGACTGCAGCTCGCGATCACGACGCTTCGCGAGGGTGTGTCCGTCTTCAAGGTGAGCTGAGCCGATGCTCGTGCTGCTCTTCAGCGCCGGCGGCGTGCGGTACGCGCTCGCCTGCCGCCACGTGCGGGAGGTGCTGCAGCGCACGCCGCTGCGCTGCGTGCCGGGTGCCCCGCGCGAGGTCTCGGGCCTGCTGTCGTACCGGGGACGAGCCGTGCCGGTGATCGACCTCGTGCGCATGCTGACCGGCGAGCCCTGCCGGTCGGCCTACTCG
>JBILLP010000353.1:0-4322 GCA_044376025.1 Bradymonadia bacterium | reverse complement strand
CGAGCTGGTACTCGAGCGGCCGCAGTGCGCTCTGGTCCTTCCACGGCCCCCAGGTGACCACGTCGCCATCGACCTCGCTCGGCGGGTAGGCCATGATGGTGCGGATCAGCCCGACCCAGAAGGCGGTCGCGCCGTTGAGGTAGTCTGAGGTGTTGCGCGTGATGCGGTAGAACTCCGAGACGGAGCCGATGTCGCTGGTGTCCTTGTCGGCCGCCTTGTTCGCGGCCGGCACATCGACGGCCAGCTCGCGTGATTTCGGCGCGGTGTCCCGCAGGTCAGACAGGTCGAACTCGTCGGACAGGCACCCTGTCGCGGCCGTCGAGAGGAGCAGCAGGCCGGTCACGAGGCTGGGTCGAAGGGTGCGCATGGCTCGCTCCTGGGCAGGGTCCGGGCAGCCGCCTGCCCGGGGGGAACGCGGTGGTCGACACGCTCGTCGCTTGCACGTTTCGGCAACAGGGTCAACCGGGTCCTGCCTACATTGTTACACGAGTTGGTGTAGAATATGCAGCATATTGTCACTTGTCTTTGAGGTGAACTGTGGCTAGCCGAGCAGGCGGGTGGGATGATTCCACCTTGCCCAAGCGATATTCCCCACTCCAATCATGGAGAACCACATGAGCCTCGCGATCACCGAAGCACCCCGCCTTCAGCTCAACGGACCCGCCCCCGACTTCGACGCCAAGACCACGCAGGGTCAGATCAAGCTGTCGGAGTGGAACAAGGACAAGTGGGTGATCCTGTTCTCGCACCCGGCCGACTTCACGCCGGTCTGCACGACGGAGTTTGTCGCCTTCGCCGGCCTCGAGGCAGAGCTCGCACGGCGCAACGTCGCGCTGATCGGCCTGTCGATCGACTCAGTCTTCGCCCACATCGGCTGGATCCGGTCGATCAAGGAGCGGTTCGGCATCGACGTGAACTTCCCGGTCATCGCCGACCTCGATCAGCGGGTCGCGACGCTCTACGGCATGGTGCACACGCCGACCAGCGACACCGCGGCGGTCCGGTGCGTGTTCGTGATCGACCCGGCCCGCAAGCTCCGGGCGATGATCTACTACCCGATGAATGTCGGGCGGAACTTCGATGAGATCCTCCGCCTGATCGACGGGCTGCAGACCGCCGACAAGAACGGCGTCGCCTGCCCCGCCAACTGGCGCCCGGGCGACGACGTGATCGTACCGGCCCCGCAGACGGTGCAGGGCGCGAACGACCGGCTCGCCGCCAGCGATCTCAAGGTCACCGACTGGTACTTCAGCAAGAAGTCGCTCTGAGCTGCCTCCCGCCGCCCGCGGGACTGCGGCGTCGGGGGACTCATCGCGGGTCGAGGAGGTCGGCCGGCCGGTTGCGCGAAGGCACCGGCTGCCCGCCCGGCCACGGCGTGCGCGCAGCGCGGAGCCGGGTGAGCAGGCGCCACAGCGACTGCTCACCCGTGGCGACGGCCGCCTCGAGCTCGTCGAGTACCCGCACCGACAGGAGCATCGGGAGCGGGTCGATGCGCCCGTCGAGTTCGAACGCTGCGGCCGTCGCGCCGCCATGGGCGGCAGCTCCGCGCAGCGCGTGCACGTGGCTACCCGACAGCCCGGGCTGGTCGCAGGGCGCGATGAGCAGCCAGTCGAGCCCGAGCGCCCGGGCGTCGCGGAGCGCCGTCAGCAGCCCGTGAGCTGGTCCGGCGTGGGCGACGGGGTCGTGGATGGTGCGCAGCCCGAGGTCGGCGAACGATGCGCCGGGCGCGGCAACCGCCGTCGCCACGGCGCCGGTGTGGGCGAGGAGTCCGGAGGCGGTAGCCAGGATCAGCGGTTGGCCACCGAAGAACACCCGGGCCTTTGGGGCGCCCATGCGCAGGGAGGCGCCGCCCGCGAGCAGGTAGAGGGCCGGCTGCCCGGGGCTGCCCGGCACGTGGGGCGGCGTCAGGGCGTCACGACCTCGCAGGTCGAGGCGTAGCTGCGGGGCAGCCCGTCGTCGGCGAGCGGGCTCGTGCCCGTGCCCCACTGGTGCCTGAACAAGAAGTCGTATCCGCCCAGCACGATGTTCTCGGTCACCGTGTGGCCCTGCGTGTGCGTGCAGAGCACCGTGAAGTGGTCGTCAGCCGCCAGGCCGGCCGACATGTCCTCGACCATCTGGTCAAAGCGCAGCACCCCGCTGAACACGTCGCTCGAGCCGCCGTGCGACAGGTAGACCGGCAGCGGGTAGTCGCTCGATGCATACCGGAAGGTGAGCTGGCCGCTCGTGCCGCCGCTCCAGATCACCGTGGCCGCGAGGTAGCCGGCGCGCTCGATCGTCAGGTACGAGGTAAAGAGCGCCCCCGCGCTGAAGCCCGCGGAGTAGACCCTGCGGTTGTCGATGTCGAACTGCTCATCGAGGCACGACAGCACGTCGTCGAAGAGCGTCAGGTCGGGCTCCGAAACCTGCGACAGCGCGTTGGGGAACGACCAGATCGGCTGCCCGAGCAGCGTCGCCGCCGTGCCCATCGAAGGCACGACCACGATGGCGCCCTCCTGCTCGGCGAGCTGCTGCGCGCCCAGCGAACTGGCGAAGTTGTCGGCGCTGTCACCGAGCCCGTGCCACATGAAGAGCACCGGCGCCCCGCTCGGCTCCGCCGGCAGGAAAAGCTTGATGGTGCGGGCCGCTCCGTCGGAGTCGATGTCGTTGTCACCCTCGTCGAGGGTCGGGCAGGCGCCACCGGAGTAGGCCGCCGGCTCGTCGGGCGCGCCGTAGGCGAAGTCAGGCTCGTCGATGTCGATGGTGCCGGTATCGTCGGAGCCCGTGTCGCTGCCGCCGGTGTCGGCAGAGCCCGTGTCGCCGGAGCCCGTGTCGAGCGTGATGACGTCCTCGCCCCCGGTGTCGGTGGTGCCTGTGTCGGCCTGGTCGCCGCCCTCGTTGTCATCGCCGCGGGTTGAGGAGGTGTCCTCACTGCCGCACGCCGCGAGCGCGGAGAGCGAGAGCAGCGATAGCAGGGACAGCGTGCGGCGGCGAAGCATCATCGGGGACTCCGGTCGGCTCAGGGGGCCACAATGTCGATGCGGGACATCATGCCCCGCGCCTGGTGCTCGAGGATATGGCAGTGGACCATCCACTGTCCAGCAGGCTCTGCGCGCATCACCAGGCGGGCTCGCGACTCCGGGGGCAGCCACACGGTGTCCTTCCACATGCGGCTCGGCGGCGCGACCCCGCCGATGTCGAGCACCTGGAAGACCACACCGTGGATGTGGAGCGGGTGGCCGAAGCGGTACCCATTCACGTTGTCGACGTCGATGCGGTACTCGCGACCGAGGTCGAAGGTCGCCAGCGGCTCGTCATGGGCCATCGAGTCGCCCTCGCTGTGCGAGTGGCCGTTGATCGCCCACATGAAGTTGTCGTCGACCGCCTCGGGCGGCTGCGAACCGCCGAGCGTGATGGTGAAGTCAGGGTCGCGGGTGGCCTCGGCCGACCGGTCAGGGATCTCGACCGCCGGATGGACCCAGTCGGGTGCCCTGCTCGCCTCTGCCGGCCCCACGACCACCTGGGCCAGCGGAAGCGTGTGGGGGAGGATGTAGTTCTCGGTGGTGAAGCGGAGCCGCTCACCGGGCCGGTCCGGCACCCTGAAGACCAGCTCGTAGCGCTCCGCGGGAGACGCAAACAGCTCGGTGACCGCGTAGGGCGCCTGCACGTAGCCGCCGTCGCTCGCCACCACCTGCGCGCCGAGCCCGTCGGGAAGCCGGATGCGGTGTGTCCGCGCGTTCGAGGTCACGACGATGCGGAGCCGCACCAGCGCGCCCGCCGGCAGCTCGATCGCATACTTCTCGCGGCCGTTCACCGTGATCGTGTTGCCGATGATGCCGCCGTGGAGCTGGTAGATCAGCCCCTGGTAGAGCGGCACGATCTGGTTGTCGTCGCCGAGCATCCAGTCATCGACCACCCAGACGAGGTCGCGGTCGACGCGCGGCGGGTTCGCCTCCTCGATGAGGATCACACCCTGCAGGCCGCGGTCGAGCTCCTCGGAGGTCTTGTAGTGCGGGTGGAACCAGAAGGTGCCGGTGCGGCCCGTCTCGATCGGGTAGTCACGGCTCTGCCCGGTCTTGAGCAGGGGGTGTGGCGGGGCGCTGCCGTCGTTCGGCAGGCCCGGGACGCCGTCGTACGCGACCTGCTGGGCGATGCCGTGCCAGTGCACCGTGGTGCCAAGCGGGATGCGGTTCGTGAAGGCGACCGTGAGCGACTCGCCCTGGCGGACCCGGATCGGCCCGGCCGGCACGCTGCCGTTGTAGCCCCAGACGGCGGTCGGCCTGCCCGGACGGATCGCCGCAGTCGAGGCACGGGCCTCGAGCGCGAGCCGCCCCTGCCGGATCGAA
>JBILLP010000352.1:0-4331 GCA_044376025.1 Bradymonadia bacterium | reverse complement strand
GCCGGGCGAGGAGCACCTCGACATCGGCTGTGGCTGGGGCACGCTGATCAACCACGCGGCGTCGGTGTACGGCACGCGGAGCACCGGCATCACGCTCGCCAAGGAGCAGGCGGAGTGGGCCTACGACGTCGCAGACAAGCTCGGCACGCGCGACCGGATCGAGGTGCTGGTCGATGACTACCGCAACCTGCCAGCCCGCAAGTGGGACAAGATCACCTGCCTCGAGATGGCGGAGCACGTGGGGATCAAGAATTTTCAGAAATTCCTGCTCCAGGTGCGGAGCATGCTCAAGGACGACGGCATCTTCTACCTGCAGATTGCCGGCCTGAGGCGTCCCTGGCAGTTCGAGGACCTCGTCTGGGGCCTCTTCATGGGCAAGTACATCTTCCCCGCGGCCGACGCCTCGTGCCCGCTCGGATTCGTGGTCAACCAGGCGGAGCGCGCCGGCTTCGAGGTCCACCGGGTCGAGAACTGCGGCGTGCACTACTCGCTGACCATCAAGGCCTGGTACAACAACTGGGTCTCGAACCGCGAGGCGATCGTCGCCAAGTATGGCGAGCGCTGGTACCGCATGTGGATGATTTTCCTGGGCTGGTCGACGCTGATCGCGGCGCAGGGTTCATCGACGGTCTTCATGATCACGATGACCAAGAACCATAAGAACGACAAGGACTCGGTGAGCCCGGCCGAGGCGGCGTCGGTGCCCTTCAGCCGCACGGACCGCTGGGTCGGCCCCAACCCGGTGGCCACGCAGCAGTAGTCCCGGGGGCGCCGGCGCCGCGCTCCCCTGCCGCCGGGCCGGCCCGGCGTCACCCCTGCGGGGCCTACTTCGCCCCGACCGTGCGCTTGACCACCTTCAGCGCGGTCGCGGTGTGCGCCAGCGGCTTGAGCATCGAGTCGAAGACATCGCGGACCACGCCGCGCTCGTCGAAGACAAAGGTGATCCGCGGCATGACAAGGCCCAGCCGCTTCTTGAGCCCGAAGGCGCGGTGCACGGCGAGGTCGGTGTCGCAGAGCAGGTCGTAGGGGAGGTCCTGGCTGCCGCAGAACCGTGCCTGCACCGAGGGCGGGTCGGCGCTGATGCCAAGCACGTTGGCGCCGAGCCGGGCGAACTCCGCGTAGTCGTCGCGAAAGCCGCGCGCCTCGAGCGTGCAGCCCGCCGTCTCTGCCTTGGGGTAGAAGAAGAGCACGAGCGGCTTGCCGACCAGGCTCACGCTGGTGACGGTCTCCCCGCGCTGGTTCAGCAGCGAGAAGTCGGGGATGGTTTCGCCGATGTTCAGCATGGTCCAGGGGGGTCGCGGGGGTGCTCGCCAGGCGCATCCGGGGGTCAGGGCCGCTGGCGCCACAGTGGGATGCTCTCTACGCTGCGAAGGCGCGTCGCGTCGACCCCGCTGCACCGCCGGCGCGTGGCTGTCGGGGCGGCGCGCCGCGTCGTCGATCCTCGGCGAGCCCGACGACGAGGCCTGAGCCGGGGGTTGCGGACCGGCCCGCGGGCTGGCAGTCCACTCGGCACAAGATCTCGAGACAGGGGGAGTGACGATGCGCATCCTGCATACCGCCGACTGGCACCTTGGCGCGACGCTCGAGCGGGCCTCGCGGCTCGACGACCACACGCACTTTCTCGACTGGCTGGTCGCGACGATCGTCGAGCGCGGCGTCGAGCTGCTGATCGTCGCCGGCGACATCTACGACCGGTCGCAGCCCTCGAACGAGGCCCAGGAGCAATACTACGGCTTCTTCGCCCGGCTCTACCGGCTTGAGCGGCCTCCGCAGGTCATCATCATCGCCGGCAACCACGACTCGCCCAGCTTCATCGATGCCCCGGCCGCCCTGCTGCGCCACCTGCGCGTCAGCGTCACCGGCTCGCTCGGCCGCACCGAGGCGGAGTGGCCGGACTGCCTTGTCCCGATCGCGGGCCTCGACGGTGAGACCGCGCTCGTGGTCGCCGCCGTGCCCTTTGTGCACCAGTACCACCTGGGCATCTCGCTCGCCGACCAGGGCGCAGCCGAGGCGCACGCCGCCTTTGCCGACCGGGTGCGCCACCTGCACGAGACGCTCGGGCAGGCCGCCGAGCAGCGCTGGCCCGGCGTGCCGCGCGTGGCGGTCGGCCACTGGTCGATCGGCGCCTGGAAGGCCGGCGACGCCCCGCGCGAGGTGCACGCGGTCGGCACGATCAACGGGCTCGAGCCGAGCGTGTTCGCGGGCGGCTGGAGCTACGTGGCGCTCGGGCACATCCACCGCCCCTACCCGGTCGCCGCACAGCCTCCCATGCGCTACGCCGGCTCGCCGGTGGCGCTCAGCTTCGACGAGGCGAAGACACCACGCCGCGTCACGCTGGTCGACCTGGCCCTCGACGGTGAGGTCTCGGTCGAGTCGCTCGATGTGCCCGTCTGGCGCAACCTGGTGAAGCTGTCGGGCCCGCCCGACGAGGTGCTCGATGCGCTCCGGGCCCTGCGGTCAACGCGGCCCCTCGCGACGCTCGTGATGGCAGAGGCACAGGTCGATGCGCCGCGCCCGGGCTGGGCCGCAGAGGTCGCCGACCTGCTCGCGGCGCACCCGGAGCCCCGTCCGCTGCTGGTCGCCGCACCCGTCAGGCTGCTGCGGGCTGGCGACAGCTCGGCCGCCGCCCAGGCAGAGCCCGACACGATGACGCCAGAGTGGCTCTTCGGCGTGCTCTACGAGGCCACACACGGCTCACCCCCCTCGCCTGCGGTCGCCGCCGCCTTCGCCCGCATCGCCGCCGACGAGGTGACGCCATGAGGATCCACCGCATCGCCGCCGAGAACCTCGCCAGCCTCTACGGGACCCACGAGCTCGACCTCGACCGCGACCTCGCCGGGGCGGGGCTCTTCCTGATCCATGGCCCGACCGGGGCCGGCAAGAGCACGCTGCTCGACGCGGTGATGCTCGCGCTCTTTGGCCGCACGCCTCGGCTCGGCAGCGCGAACTCATCGCCCGTCGATGACCTCGACGATGTCGACGCACGGCAGATCATGAGCCGGGGCACTGCGACGTCGTCGGCCCGCTGCTGGTTCTCGCGCCTCGAGCAGGGGCGGCGGCGCTACTTCGAGGCGGTCTGGACCGCACGACGCGCCCGCGGTCGCGCCGACGGCAAGCTGCAGTCGACCACGCGAGGCATCCACGAGACCAACGCGCAGTGGCAGCGCCTCGCGCCGGCCGACGGCGTCATCGGGGCCGAGAGCGACAAGGCCAAGCTCTACGCAGCGGCCTTCAGCGAGGCGCTCGATGACCTGTCGTACGAGGACTTCACCCGCTGCGTGCTGCTCGCGCAGGGTGCGTTCGCCGAGCTGATGAAGTCGGGCGGCACCGACCGCGCCCGCATCCTGTCGAGGATCTCCGACAGCTCCCGCTACCGCGAGATCGGCAAGCGGGCGGCCGAGGCCTTCTCGAGGGCGAACGGCGAGGTGCGCGACCTCACGCAGCGGATCGGCGGCCGCCCGCTCTGGAGTGACCAGCAGTGGGAGGAGCACCGGAAGCTCGAGGCCGACGCCGACGTGCGGCTCGCCGCAGCCAACGAGCATGCGCGCTCGGCATCCGAGGCATGTACCTGGGTCGAGCTCCGGGTGAAGCGCGAGGCAGAGGCGGCCAGCGCGACCCTCGCGCTCCGCGAGGCAGAGGCCAACGACGCGCTGCTGGTCGCCGACCGCGAGCGCCTCGCGCTCGTCGAGGCGTTCGCGGAGCCGCTCGCGCGCCTCGCCGAGCTCGACGCCGAGGAGGCCACGCTGGCCGAACTCCACCCGCGGCTGAAGGCGGCGACGGGCACGCTGCACGAGGCGGCCGCGGAGAAGACCTCGCGCGACGAGGCGGCGAGCCAGGCCCGCGATCGCGCGGCGAAGGCGGCGCAGGAGCTCGAGGCGCAGCGACCGGCGATCGCCGCCGCCCGGAGCGCCCACGGCAAGGCGCGCGAGCTCAGCCTCGCCGCCGAGCTCGCGGGGCCCAAGGCGCGTGAGTCCAGGGAGCGCTCCACCGACGCGGCCCGCGAGCTCGACCGGCGCGTCGAGGCGCTCAAGCGGGCCGAGCACCAGTCGGGGGAGGCGACGAAGAAGGCGACGGCGACCGCCCCCTGGCTTGAACGCATCGACCTCTGCGAGGACCTCGACAGCGACGCGACGGCCTGGGCGACGGCACGGTTGCGGCTCGAGGGCGCGCAGAAGGCCGCGCGGCAGGCCGAGGAGCGAAGGCGCAACGCAGAGGCGGCGCTCCAGCAGGCAGAGCAGGCCGAGCAGCGGCACACCAAGCAGTCCGAGCCGCGACGCGACGACGCCAACGAGGCCGATGTCGCGCTGAACGCCGCCCTCGACGACGCCCGC
>JBILLP010000351.1:0-4336 GCA_044376025.1 Bradymonadia bacterium | reverse complement strand
CTGGCCCGAGAAGAAGGGGTCGCTGCCGCACGCGTAGGGCGCGCCGGTGTCCTCCACGGTCGTGTCCCCCGGGTTCCCCGTGTCGGTGTCAACCGCCGTGTCGACCGTGGTATCGGCCCCGTCATCGACGCTGGTGTCGGGCTGCTCGCCCGTGTCCTCGGCCGACGTGTCGGCGTCGCCATCGGTGGTGTCGCTGCCGCCGGTATCCGTCGACCCGGTGTCCCTGCCGGTGTCGGTACCACCGCCGCCCGGGGTCCGCCCACCGGCGGGGTCACTTGACTCCGAGCAGGCGACGAGCGCCCCGAGGGTCATCAGGGCCAGGGCTGAGCGTGTCGTCAGTCGATGCAGTTTCATGGTTCCTGTCGCTGGGAGAACGTGGGTCGGGGCTCGGCGCGAAGCACGTCCTGAGGACGGCCGGTTCAGTGCGGGGCGTGGCTAGCGGACCCTCGTCGAGCGCGTCAATCGCTCGACCCTGCGTCACGCCAAGTTCACCTGTGTGCTTTGGCTCGGCTTGGCAACCCTGCTACTCGGCGATGGCCTGTGGCTTCATGGCCTCGGCAACCTCCGCTGGATTCCGCGTGTCCCAAGCCCTCCGACTCTCGCCCCTGGGCGCCCGCCCGCTCGCCTGCCTCGCGCTCGCCGCGCTGGCTGCCGCCTGCTCCGTCAATGCCGATCCGGTCCGCCTCGGCGGAGGCGGGCGCACCGACAGCGGCGTCAATGACACCGCGCCCGACGACACCGGCGTCAATGACACCGCGCCCGACGACACCGGCGTCAATGACACCGCGCCCGACGACACCGCTCCCGACGACACGGGCGCTCCGGACACCGCGCCCGTCGATACCACGCCGCCAGAGGGCAGCATCCGCATCGCGACGTGGAACACGGCCCGCTTCTTCGACCGGACCTGCGACTCGGGCAACTGCGACCCGGGAGACTTCGAGCTGCTGCCCTCGGCCGGCCAGTTCGAGTACAAGCTGATCCAGGTCGCCGCGGGCATCGAGGCGCAGGACCCCGACATCATGCTGCTGCAGGAGGTCGAGTCGCAGGACTGCCTCGATGCGCTGCTCGCGAAGCTCGACCCCGACCGCTGGCCCGTCGCCGTGCTCGGCGAAACGGGCTGGGATGCCTCGGTCGACGTCGCCGTGCTGGCGCGTGGAGAGCTGCTCGGCACCGAGCGGCACCGCGACCGGAGGCTGCCGGTCGATGGAGGGGGGACCACCCAGTTCGCCCGCGAGTTCCTCGAGGTCAGGCTCCGGATCGACGGCCGCCCGGTCACCGTCTTCGCCGCGCACTTCAAGTCCAAGGCCGACGACGATCCGTCGCGCCGCCTCGCGGAGGCCCGCGGCGCCCACGAGATCGTGCTGGAGGCCGCCGCGGCGCAGCCCGGCACGCTCATCGTGCTCGGCGGCGACCTCAACGACGAGCCCGGCTCGGCGCCGCTCCAGGCCATCGAGGCCGGCGGCCAGCTGCGGCGCGTCGCCGCCGACATCGCGCCCAACGACTGGACCTACCAGTACTTCGACGACCGCAGCGCCATCGACCACCTCTTCGTCGTCGACAACGGCAACGGGGCGTACCTGCCAGGCACAGCCTTCGTGCTGCGGGATGGATCGGGAGGGCTCAAGTCCTCTGACCATGCCTCGCTGCGCGCCGACTTCGAGCTGCCGCGGTGAACGCTGTGACGCCTTCCCGCGCGGCTCCCCGCCCCTTCTCGGTCGGACCAGTCCAGGTCTCTCCCGCGATTGTCCTCGCGCCCATGGAGGGCGTGACCGACCGCGCCTTCAGGACCACGGTCCGGGGGCTCGGCGGGTGCGGCCTCGCCGTGACCGAGTTCGTCAGCTCTGAGGGACTCACCCGCGACGTCAAGGACGCCTGGCGGATGGCCGAGCTCGACCCCGATGAGCACCCCGTCTCGATCCAGATCTATGGACGCGACCCGGCCCGCATGGCCCAGGCAGCGCGAGAGTGCGAGGCGCTCGGAGCCGACATCATCGACATCAACCTCGGCTGCCCGAGCAAGAACGTCACCAGCGGATGCTCCGGCTCCGCGCTGATGCGGGAGCCCGAGCTGGCGCGGCGCATCTTCGACGCCGTCTACGACGCCATCTCGGTGCCGATGACCGTCAAGATGCGGCTTGGCTGGGACGACTCCCGCCTCAACGCGCCTGAGGTCGCCCGCAGCGCCCAGGAGGCCGGAGCCCGCATGATCACCGTGCACGGCCGCACAAAGGCCGACATGTACCGGGTCCCCGCCCGCTGGGAGCCGATCCGGCTGGTGCGCGAGTCGATCGATGTCCCGCTCCTCTGCAACGGCGACATCGTCGGCGGTGAGACGGCCCGTGCAGCCCTCGCCGCGTCAGGCGCCACCGGCATCATGGTCGGTCGGGCCGTGATGACCGATCCCTGGACACTCGCGAGGATCCACGCCCACTTCGAGGGCCTGCCGTTCGAGGAGCCGGGACTCGAGCAGCGGCGGGCGCTGCTGCACACCTACATCGACCGGCTCGAGCTACAGGAGCAGGGGTCCCGCCGCGTCGTCGCCAAGCTCCGAAAGACCATCGGCGCCTTCAGCAAAGGGCTCCGCAATGCCGCGAAGCTGCGGGTCTCCATCAGCGCCATCGACGGGGTCACGCAGGCCCACAGGATCCTCGACGCCTTCTTCGATGACCTCGAGGCGCGAGGCGAGATGCCCGAGCCGATCCATGAGGACATCGCGCCAACGGCCGGACCCGTGCGCGAGTCATTCGTCGCAGGATCGTGACACGAGTATGGCGGATGCGTAGCGGCGACACATGCGTGTCGCCGTCTCCCCGCTCCTGCTGACGCCTCTCTGCCTCGCCAGCCTCCTCGCCTGCGGGGATTCGACCGATCAGGACGCGGCAGCGCGGGAGGCTTCGGGCGACGGCTCGGGGCTGCCCGAGGGTTCGGGATCGCTCCGGTGCAATGGGTTCGCTGAGCTGTGCGACCGGCGCGTTAACGAGGTGTCGTTCGCCACGGCCCACAACGCCATGTCGAACCGCGATGCGCGCTGGATCGCCCCGAACCAGGAGCATGGAATCACCCGGCAGCTCGAGGATGGCGTCCGCGGCTTCATGCTCGACACGTATGACTCGCCCTCTGGCGCACTGCTTTGCCACGGCTCCTGCTCGCTCGGCAAGCAGCCGCTCAGCGAGGGGCTCGGCGAGCTCGAGGCCTTTCTTGCCGGTCACCCGGACGAGGTCATCGGCATCATCTTCGAGTCCTATGTGTCGGCAGAGAAGACGCTCGAGGCGTTCGAGGCGTCGGGGCTGATTGCCCGGGTCTACGCGCATCCGCCGGGTGAGCCGTGGCCGACGCTGCGCGAGATGGTGGCGCGGGACGAGCGGGTCATCGTGATGACCGACCGCGAGGGCGGCGCCTACCCCTGGTACCTCGACGTCTGGGATGTCGCGTGGGACAACCCCTACGCCGCGGAGACGGTCGATGACTTCACCTGCGCGCTCAACCGGGGACGCGAGGGCAACGACCTCTACATCCTGAACCGGTTCCTGACGAACCCGGTGGCCTACCCCGCGCTCGCCGAGCAGGCGAACGTCAATCCCGGGTTCATCGGGTTCGCGGAGCGGTGCCGGCAGGAGTCGGGGCAACAGCCGAACTGGGTCACGGTCGACTTCTACGACATCGGCGACCTGCTTGCGGTGGTCGACCAGCTCAACGGCGTGACGCGCTGACGCGTCGCGTCTTGGGGGCCGAATCGGCGCGTTGACGGGTCGAGGTGCGCGGCGTAGACGCCCGGCCGCGCAATCACGCGCTGTGGCGAGGTCAGCCGATGCCCTCCTTCGATGCCGTCTCCGAGCTGAACTTCCAGGAAGTCGTCAACGCGCTCGACCAGGCGCGGCGCGAAATCGAGACGCGATACGACTTCAAGGACACGCGTACGACGCTCGAGCTCAAAGAAAAGGAGAAGTCGATCACGCTGGTCACGTCGACCGCGGAGAAGGCGGAGGCCGCCATCGACATCCTGCAGTCGAAGCTGGTGAAGCGCGGCGTGCCGCTCCGCAACCTCGACTACGGTCGCGTGGAGCCCGCCACGCACAACCAGGTGCGGCAGGTGATCAAGCTGATCGAGGGCGTCGATCAGGACCGCGCCAAGGCGATCGTCAAGAAGATCAAGGACAGCGGCCTGAAGGTCCAGGCTGCGATCCAGGGCGACTGTGTGCGCGTCACTGGCAAGAAGCGTGACGACCTGCAGGACGTGATCGCGCTGCTCAAGTCCAACGACTTCGGCGTGGCGCTCCAGTACAAGAACTTCAGGGAGTAGGCCGTGTTCCGAAAGGTCCTGGTCGCAAATCGC
>JBILLP010000350.1:0-4337 GCA_044376025.1 Bradymonadia bacterium | reverse complement strand
CGCGTAGGGCCCTCCGCGGTCGCAGAATCCGCCCGCGCCGTCGAGGCCGGTGGCAGACATCAGGTCGACGTTGAGCCCGGCGAGGGCCATGAAGTCGCCGCACGGCATGCCGTCTGAGGCGGCGACGGTCCCGGTCTCGAGCGTGAAGCACTCGCCGGGCGCAAGCTCGAAGGCCTGCTCGCCGCCCGTGTCGTCGCCCGCGCCCGTCCCGGTGTCCTCGCCCGTCCCGGTATCGGCGCCGGCATCGGCCGAGGTGTCGGTCGAGCTGCCCGAGCTGTCTCGAGTCGCCACCTCGTCGGAGCAGGCGAGCAGGTTCAGGGTACCCACAAGGCAGAGAAGGCGGCTCGATGCGTTCATGGTGGCCACCAGCGTGCGGATCGACGGCCGGACCGCGTGTCCGGACTCGAGGCGCGTGGATCGGGGTTCGCGATCGGGGGCAAGCCGCTTGTCGACCGACCGCGACCGGTCTTGCCCGGCGTTGCGCGGCCGCGGCCGGCGCGGTAACGGGGCGGCTGGCCCCGTCGATGCGGCGGCCCGCCACCGGATGCCAGCCATGACGACCACACGACGCGACTTCCTCACGTTCCTCGGCCGAGCCTCTGCGGCGGCGAGCCTGCCCGCGCTCGCCGCATGCTCCAAGCCTGTCGCGGTCTCCGCAGGCGCCGCGCCCGCCACTGCGGCCCCGGCTCCACCGCTGGCGCCGGCGGCGGCCGGCATCGAGGGCCTCCCCTTCGTGCCGATCGCGCCGACCGAGGAGCACGCGCTCGTGCTCGCCAAGGGCTTCGAGTGGCACCCGGTCGTCCGGTGGGGCGACGTGATCAACGCGGCGGGCGAGAAGTTCGGCTCCAACTGCGACTACCTCTGCTTTCTGCCCTTCGAGGGCTCCGACGACGACGGCATCCTCTGGGTGAACCACGAGTCGCCCGACCCTCAGCTCGACGGCGGCTACGTCCGCGGCGGGCCGCGCACCCGCGAGCAGGTCGTCGGCGAGCAGAAGGCGGTCGGTGGCAGCCTGCTCCGGGTGCGGCGCGAGGCGGGCGCCTGGCGCATGGTCACCAACGACCCGCTCAACCGCCGCGTCTCGGGCGAAACCCCGATCCCGATCGTGGCGCCGCGCCCGATCTCCGGCAGCGATACCGCCATCGGCACCCTCGGCAACTGCGCCGGCGGCTATACGCCGTGGGGCACGATCCTGACCTGCGAAGAAAACTACGATTCCTACTACGGAGAAACCCTCCACGAGGCCGACGGCGCCAAGCACGAGGACTCCGCGCTCGGCTGGGAGAACTTCTTTGACCGGCCTCCCGAGCACTACGGCTGGGTCGTCGAGGTCGAGCCCCGCACCGGGGCCGCGAAGAAGCTGACCGCGCTCGGCAGGTTCAGGCACGAATGCGCCACCGTGCGCCTCGCGGGCGACGGCAGGCCCGTGGTCTACATGGGAGACGACGCCGACAGCGAGCATGTCTACAAGTTCATCGCTGAGTCGCCGGGTTCGCTGGAGCGTGGCACGCTGTACGTTGCGAACATCGAGCAGGGGCGATGGCTGCCGCTCACCCTCGCGGCGCATCCGTCGTTTGCGACCCGCTTCGCCGACCAGACCGAGCTGCTGATCCGCGCCCCCGAGGCCGCCAAGCTGCTCGGCGCCACCCCGCTCGGTCGGCCCGAGGATGTCGAGATCGACCCGCGCACGGGCGCGGTCTATATCGCGCTGACGATGTTCCCGTCGCGCGGCGACGCCTACGGAGAAATCCTTCGCATCGAGGAGTCGGGCGGCGATCCGCTCTCGCTCACCTTCGCCGCGGAGACCTTCTTGTCGGGCGGCATCGAGTCGGGCTTCGCCTGCCCCGACAACCTCGTGTTCGACCGCAAGGGTCACCTCTGGCTGGTCTCGGACATGCCCGGACGTGACGGACCGTATGCGCCCTTCAAGAACAACGGGCTGTATTACATCCCGACCGACGGCCCGCGTGCCGGCAAGGTGCACCAGGTCGCGTCGGCACCGAGCGGGGCGGAGCTGACCGGGCCCTGCTTCTCGCCCGACGGCCGGACCCTGTTTGTGTCGGTGCAGCACCCCGCGCCGGGCTGGCCCGACGGACCCGGCACGGTGCCGCGGTCGTCGGTGGTGGCGATCACGGGTCCCGCGCTCGATGCGCTCGTGGGCGGCGACGAGGTCAAGCCCATCCTGGCGCTGCCAAGCCTGCCGCGGACATAGCGCGGCGCCGGTCGGCGCTTGACCGGCGACCGGCGCTGCCCGTACAACAGATTGCCTCGTCCTCGCCTCCCGAGTGCCGCCGTGACGCATCCAATCGCCCTGCGCCCGACCCGCTCCCGCACGCCGCTCGCGAGCCTGGGCTCGCCGTGGCTCTGCCTGCTGCTCGCAGCCTGCGCCACCACGAGCTCTGCCGGCTCCGAGCTCGAGGGTTCGGGCCTCGACGGTTCAGGCGAGGGCTCGGCCGACACCGGCGACGTCGGCGGCGATGGCGGCGACGTGGCGCCCGACACCATCACGCCGGACACGACCGACGACACCGACGACGGCTCGGGTGACGGTTCGGGCGACCCGGGGCCGACGCTCCTCGGGCTGGGCGAGCCCTGCACCGACGACGTCGAGTGCGCAACCGACCTCTGCGTCGCCTTCGTCGGGGGCGGAGGCATCTGCGCGGAGCCCTGCGGCGACGCCGGCGGCTGCGATGTCGGCTTTGTGTGTTTGCTCGTCGGCACGGCAGGCGACGAGCAGCGTGTGTGTCTGCCCGAGGGCCTGTGTGTCGATCCCGACGGCGACGGCTTCGGCGTCGGGCCGGGCTGCCTCGCCGGCGTTGACTGCGAGCCCGGCGACGCGCTCATCAACCCCCGCGCCTCGGAGCTCTGCGACGGGCTCGACAACGACTGCGACGGACAGGTCGACGACGACACCCTCGGCGCCGGCGGCGACTGCGAGACCGGCTTCTTGGGTGTCTGCGCGGCGGGTACGCAGGTCTGCGCCTCGGGTTCGCCCTCGTGCGAGCCCGACACCCTGGCGAGCGACGAGGTCTGCGACGGGCTCGACAACGACTGCGACGGCGAGGTCGATGAGGCCGCGACCGGGGGACTTGCCCGGTGGTTCCTCGACACCGACGGCGACGGCTGGGGCGACAGCGCGGCCTTCGTCGACGACTGCACGGGGCCGCCCGGCTACGTCGCCAACAGCGGGGACTGCAACGAGGGCGACCCCTTCATCTCGCCAGCCGCGCCCGAGATCGACACGAACGAGGTTGACGAGAACTGCAACGGGTTCTTTGCCTGCTTCTCAGACGCCGATGGCGACGGGTACGGCCGCGGCCTCGCGACCGACACCTGGGCGACCGCCTGCGGACCTGAGCCCGCGGCCGCCGTCGACGGGGGCGACTGCAACGACAACGTCGCGACCATCTCGCCCGCGGCCGTCGATCTGGCCAACGACGAGCTCGACAACAACTGCGACGGCGCCTGGAACTGCGTCATCGACGGCGACGACGACGGGTACGGCACCTCGGACCGCGTCACCGCGCTCGCGCCGCGTGGCCTCAACTGCACGGTGGCGCCCAACCTCGCCTCGAACGCCGACGACTGCGACGACACCCGCCCCGACGTGTCGCCCCGCGGCTCCGAGTCGGCCGGCAACGACGCCGACGAAAACTGCGATGGGCAGCGGCTCTGCTTCGTCGACAGCGACCGTGACGGCTACGGCGGAGGCTCGACGTCGACCACCGCAGGCTCGTGCGGCAGCACGCCCGGCCTCGCCACACTCGGCGGCGACTGCAACGACGCCGACGGCCGCCGCACCCCCGGCCGCGCAGAGGTCTGCGACGGCATCGACAACGACTGCGACGGTGCGATCGAGACCGTCTCGCGGCGCGGCCGCAACGTCGAGTACCACGGCAACTGCATCGCCTACAGCACCCCCACGAGCAACGACACCTGCTTCGGCGAGGCCTGGGGCGGCAGCGGCTACATGTTCTGCCACTACCACAACTCGTGGAACGGCGCGCGGGCGGCCTGCGCCGACAAGGGCATGCGCCTCGTCTCGATCGAGTCCGAGGACGAGAACCAGAACGTCATGGGCATCTTCAACGACCAGGATGGCGAGGCGTGGGACGACCTCTGGCTTGGTGGCCGCGAGACCGGCTCTGTGCGCAGCTTCACCTGGGACGCGATCGGCACGCTCTTCTGGGCCAACGGCGGCACCGGCAACTACACGCGGTGGCGCAGCGGCGAGCCCAGCAACGACTCAGGAGGCGGCGGCAACGACTGCGTCTCTGCGCGTCAGTCCGACTTTGCCTGGAATGACCGCAACTGCGATGGCGCCATCGAGTTCATCT